>CAXBHV010000678.1:0-4720 GCA_963974855.1 uncultured Rhodopirellula sp.
TCACGCATTTAGCTCGGTAGGCTGCTTGAAAGTATACACGTTGCCACCGCAGTCGATGGCCGGTCACCTCCCTTCAAGCACCGGACTATGGCGTATTTTCTCTTCCCAAGTAGCCTTGATCCAGTAGACTTTTCGCAATCGATCAGAGATATTTCACATGTTGTTTTGGCTTCGGTTTAGGGAGATTTGATGACGCGGCGATCCGTGGCACTGTTGATTGAGACGTCCAACGGCTATTGCCGCGGGTTGTTGGATGGGATCATTGCGTATGCAAAACACCATGCAAATTGGTCAATTCACCTGACCGAACAAGAGCGAGGGGCGGCTCCGCCGGCATGGTTGCAGTCGTGGAAAGGGGACGGCATCATCGCCCGGATCGAAACCGACACGATCGGCCGGCATCTGAGAAAATTCGGACTTCCGATCGTGGATCTCAGTGCGGCGCGTCACGTCAAAGGCATTCCCTGGGCCGATACCGATGACGAGGCGATCTCGCGATTGGGGGTACAGCATTTCACCGAACGCGGGTTTACGCAGCTCGCTTATTGTGGCGATCCCGGATTTGAATGGTCCAACCTCCGGTGTGATCACTTCAAGCGAATGACGTTGGCGGCGGGATGTTCGTTTCACGAGCACCAGATGACGCCTCGTTATGATTCAAGCTTTAGTTGGGATGCCGAGAAGCGAGCGATCGCGGCGTGGCTGAATCAATTGCCGCGGCCGGCAGCGATCATGGCTTGCTACGATTTCCAGGCACAGCAGGTATTGGATGTTTGTCGCGAACTTGAAATCGCAGTGCCCGAAGAGATCGCAGTCTTGGGCGTCGACGACGATCGTTTGATTTGTGAGTTGGCCGAACCGAACCTCTCCAGCGTGATTCCCGATACAAAGTCAACGGGATACGAGGCCGCCGAGCTGCTGGACCGGATGATGCAAGGCGAGTCGGTGTCCCCCCGCCATCGATTGATTACACAACCGCTGGGCATTCGCGTCCGTCAGTCGACCGACACGCTGGCGATCGAAGATGCTGAGGTAGCTCGTGCGCTCAGCTACATTCGCCGTCATGCACTTGCCAACATTCGTGTCACCGACATCCTGCGTCATGTTTCGCTGTCGCGGCGGGCACTGGAACATCGCTTCATGCAACTGATTGGCCACACGCCACACGAAGAGATCATGCGAGTGCGTATCGACCGAATCAAGGTATTGCTATGTGAAACGGATTTGTCCATTCATGAAATTGCCCAGCGTGCCGGATTTGAGTACGCCGAATACATGGCCGCCGTCTTCAAACGCGAAACCGGTACAACCCCCACCGAGTTTCGTGCCGAATGCAAAGCGTAGGTCGTCGGCCGACGGTCTTGCTTTTTGCCGCCAATTGCGCCGCGCGCCCCTGTCCGATGGCAGCGACTCCTGTTGAACGAAGACCAGCAGAACTATCATGCAAAGCGGAGCGTTTGGATCGCTCTTTAAGGATCGAGCGGAACAATAAGTGACGGGTTCTCCCGTAGCGAAACTCGTCAAGAGTTTCGGGCATTCCAGACAGAAAACAAAAGTCTTGATGACTTCCGCTACACTGCATTAGATGCAATGGGTGAAGTCTCAGTCGAAGGAAACACGATGGACGCGAAGAAGCTGCAAGATTTGATTGATATGTTTTTTACATGTCGGCGAGACGATCTAATGCAAATATTTGGCGAAATGTTATCGGCGCTCGAAGCCGAGCAATCGATGCCGCCAGGCCGTTTGATGTCTCGCAACTACGAAACGGCTCAAGCAAATCCTGAGATTCATACCTTGCCGGGGAATTTGAAGGATGCGCGTGACGCCATCTTTCCATTCTATTGGGGGACCGATAGTTGGCAGTCAAAGCTCCATCTCGAAAATGTCAAAGGTCCACCCAACTTTGCCTCATTGATCGGTTCGATTGCGGCTCTGCTGAAAAACCCCAATCTTTGTGTCGATACATATTGCTTGCGATCCAATGAATTGGAGGTCAAATCGATCACGGCGCTTGCGAATTTGATCTTCTATCACACCGAGTCCCCTTGGGGTGTGTTTACGATCGGAGGGACTATCTCGAATCTGTATGGAGGGAAGATCGGGATTGAAAAAGTCGCCCCTGGCACGATGCAGAATGGGCTCGGCGACAAAAAATTGGCGGGATTGGTGTCCGAGGCGGGGCACTATTCCAACGCGACCTTGGCTGGTTGGTTAGGTATCGGAGTCAAAAATTTGCATTCGATTCCGACAGATGAAAATATGTCGATGCGGCTGGATCGTTTGGAGCAAAAACTTGACGAACTGTACTCCGATGGCGTCAAGGTTGCATTTGTCATCGCCACCTTCGGCACCACGGATGCCTTTGGGATTGATGACATTCAATCGATTAAAGAGATCATCGATCGTAAATCACAACAATATGACGTCACGCCGGCGCACCTGCACGCGGATGCTGCGGTCGGTTGGATCAGTTGCTTTTTGACCGAATACAATATCCAGACCAATCCGCTCGGGGCAAACGCCGAAACGTTGGAATTGATCCAACGCACTCAGCAAGCAACCGTGGGGTTTCGGTATGCCGACTCGGTCACCCTCGACTTTCACAAAATGGGTTGGGGGCACTACCCCTCGAGTGCGTTTATCGTTCGCCATCGCGACGACTTGTTGCACCTGACACGGACTCTCGAGGAAATTCCTTATTTTTCCGAAGCTGATTTTCGTCATGATCCGGCGCTGTTCACGCTGGAGTGCTCACGTCCTGGGATTGGTCCTTACGCCGTGATGGCTTCGCTAAACGGCATTGGGCTGAACGGTTACCGCTGTCTGGTGGCTAATGCGATCGATAAGGCGGACCAGTTGAAAAGGCGAATCGAAGAACTCGATTTTTGCAAAGTGCTGAACCTAAACACTCTCGGCCCTAGTGTTTGTTGGTGGGTGTTGCCCCGAGGACGCAACGCGAAAGAGTTATTCAAGCAACTCGAAGATGGGAAAATGTCGGTCGAAGAGCAGACGCAGTATTTTGGGGAAATCAAGCGACTCTACAATAAACGAGCGGCAACCCTCGATCCCGCCGTCGATGCACGATTGAGCTTTACCACTTCGATTGGCTACTGTCCTCATGGGATCCAGTTGCCTGCTTGGAAAGCGGTGATTTTTAATCCTAAAACCGACGACGAAGTGATCGACCGCCTCGTCGAAAGTATCAAAGATCTTGTCTGATGCGATGACAGAGCATAGCGCGTAGGGCCGGTTCCTGCCGGCCGGTTCCATTGAGCCGTTAAGGACGGTCGGAACAACAAGTGACGGGTTTTCCCGTAGCGGAAGTCGTCAAGACTTTCGTTTTCTAGGCTGGTCAAAACTCACGCACGAGTTCCGCTACGTCAGTAATGACTCCGAAGGTCCTAAGGACGGCCGGTGGGAACCAGCCCTACTTGAAACTTCGCACTTGTTTTTCCATCGTTTCCAACCAAATACTCAGTCCACGATCTCGAATGATTGTGCTTCATCGGGGCCAGGGTTTCGATAGGCGGGGTCTTTGGCGCGAATGAAGATTTCGCCGTTGTCCAAAACTCGCACCTCCAGCGGCACAATTGTGACACCTTGTTCGTTGATCGTTTGCGCATTGTCGCCGATGTTGCGGGTTTCGATCCCTTGGCGTGGCAGCGGTGGAACGTTGGCATTGAAAAACGCGGTGCACCACCACTTGCCCTGTTTATCCTGAAACGGGGTTCCGTGACCGAGGAATCGACCAGCGAATTTGCGTGGGCCATAGGGGCCCGTGATCTTGTCGGCGACACAGTAGTACAAGTTGTACGAACCTTTGCGGCCCTGATCGGTCGACCACGCGGTCCCCAGGTGCACGTATTTGCCATCGACTTTGATCATCGTCGCCCCCTCGTGACCAATGCGACTGATCGGTTTCCCATCGGGGCCGGGCCGACTGCCGGCAGGATCAATCCGCACCGGATCGCCGGTGTAGCGACTCAGGTCCTTGCTCAAGGGAGCGATCATGGTGTTTTGCCAAAGTAGATAGATCGTGCCATCGTCGTCGGTGAACAGCGACGGATCATGAAGTTCGCCCATTCCGCCGTTCATCGGATGCGTCCAAGGTTCCGCGAGTTCTTTGCCCGCTGTCGTTGCGAGGCTTGAAACTTGTTTAGGGCAATGCACCAATGCCCAGCGGTTACCGAGCCAGTGGATTTCGGGAGCCCAGATGTGTTTTGGCTTGTTCCTTTTTTTCTTCGCCGCCAATGTGTCATCGATCGAAAAGACGCTGCCCAGTGATTCCCAGCGGATGAAATCTTTGCTGCGATAGACTCGGACCTGACCGCCCACGATGCTGTCGTCGCCAAGACCGATGTTGTAAGGATCCGCCGCCTCGCGTGAATCGTCCTCGTTGGGCTGCGTCCCGGTCAAGTAATAGTAGTCGTCGGGCCCGAGTGTGATGTACGGATCGCGGATCCAGCCCGACTTGATGTACAACGCTCGGTCATGGGATTGCAGTCCAGCCCGGATGGTTGTGGCGTCCATCACCGGTCCTGGTTTTCGATCCGTCTTTTGCTGGATGAATGCGGATGCCGGGAAGTCATCGGCCGCAGTTGTCGCTTTGTGTGATTGTTCCTTCTCCTTCGCCTTTGTTGTGTTCACTTTGTGATCGATCACTTTTCCGTTGAACTGATTCGGCGCCGAGTAGTCGCCTGCGGCGGTTCGGTCGTCA
>CAXBHV010000679.1:0-4716 GCA_963974855.1 uncultured Rhodopirellula sp.
CGCCGGGAAGCTTGACACGGTCGTAGGCCCAATCAAAGTTTCCGCGGATCCCACTCTGGAAGATCTGCAATTGGTATTGGAGAATGTTTCGAATCGAGTGGGGGCTGTCGTTGAACAACTTCAGCAGCGACATCACGAAGTGATACGCGCCGATCAACTCGTGGCAGTCGGCCAATTGGCGGCCGGGTTGGCGCACGAGATCCGCAATCCGCTGATGTGTATGAAGACATTGGTTCAATCCGCACGACGAAAAAACGAATCGGCAAGTTTGAATGCAACCGACTTGGCAGTTTTGGACGAAGAGATCACTCGTGTGGACAGTCTATTGCAAATGTTTCTCGATTTTGCTCGCCCGACGCCGCTGCAATCTAAGCCCGTTGAACTAGCGCCGATCGTGCAGCAAACACTTGATCTTGTCGCTAGTCGTGCGAAGGCACGGCAAATCAAAATCGAGTGCAAAATGCCGGACGATCCAATCACGGTCCATGGGGATGCGGCACGGTTGAGGCAGGTGCTTTTGAATTTGCTGCTCAACGCCTTTGACGCGGTTCCCAATGACGGTCACATCGTCGTCGAGGTTCAATCCCAAAGTCGTCGTCCAGGCGAGGGCCCCTTCAGCAACGATTCGCTCGATTGGGTATGTTTGAGTGTGACAGACAACGGTTGCGGTTTGCCCGCCGCTCAGCGTGATCGCATTTTCGAACCCTTTTTCAGCACCAAGGATCCCGGTGTGGGGCTCGGGTTGGCCGTCTCGAAGCGGATCATTGATGCTCACGAAGGCCAATTAACGGTCGAGGATCTGGATCGAGGCGGTACCGTGTTCAAGGTGACGTTGCCGTTGTCCGGCGTGCTGTCGAAAGTGCGATAATCGATCTCTCTTTGCTCTCTGGAATCTGAAGTGCCAAAACTAATCATCATCGATGACGAACCGAACCTGCTCTACTCGCTCAAGAAAAGTTTGCAAACAGACGAATTGGAAGTGATCACCGCGGCGACTGGCGAGCAGGGGATTGCTGCCTTTGAACAACATCGCCCCGACGCTGTGATTTTGGATGTGCGGTTACCCGATATGTCGGGGCTGGATGCCTTTGCTCACCTGCACAAACTCGACTCACGAATTCCGGTGATCATCATCACCGCGTTTTCGACAACCGAGACCGCGATCGAAGCGATGAAACGAGGTGCGTTTGAGTATTTGTTGAAACCGGTTGAGTTTGAAAAATTGCTATCGACCGTCCAGCGCGCGGTCGAAATTCGCCAACTGGGGCGAGCCGCAAAGAACTTTTCAATTCCCGCCGAAGGGGACGCGACTCCTGAACAAATTGTCGGTCGTTCGCCTGCGATGCAAGAGGTTTACAAGGCGATTGGCCAAGTCGCCCCTCAAGATGTCAATGCGTTGATCTTAGGAGAGAGCGGGACAGGAAAAGAGATGGTCGCACGCGCGATTCTGCAACATAGCCGTCGCGCTGATGCCCCTTTTTTAGCAATCAATTGTGCCGCGTTACCCGAGAACTTGCTTGAAAGTGAGTTGTTCGGTCATGAGCGTGGGGCTTTCACAGGTGCGGAAAAACGCCGTGTCGGCAAGTTCGAACAAGTCGATGGCGGTACGATTTTTCTCGATGAAATTGGCGACATGACTCCTGCGACTCAGGCCAAAGTGTTGCGTTTGTTGCAAGATGGAAGTTTCGAGCGAGTCGGCAACAACGAAACGATCCGAGTCAATGTGCGAGTCATCGCCGCGACCAATCGAAACCTGCTGGAGATGGTCAAAGAAGGCGACTTTCGCGAGGATCTGTATTATCGGCTCAGCGTGTTCACGATCCAGCTGCCTCCGCTGCGAGAGCGTGCCGAGGACATCCCGATCTTCGTCGAGCACTTTGTCAAACTTTTCAACGAAGATTTGCACAAACAGGTCCGCTCGATTGCTCCGGATGCAATGTCACGACTGAAGCAATACTCTTGGCCGGGCAACGTGCGTGAACTGCAAAGTGCGGTAAAGCATGCGTTGGTACGAAACGTGGGTGAGGTTCTGACCGTCGATTCGTTGCCTGCATCGTGTCGCGGTGAAGTGCCGACGGCTCCCGCCGCCGCGTGCTCGAAATTGGACGTTATTAATCTTCAGCAGTTCGTTAATGAGCTGCTTTCCGAAAACCAACCCAATTTGTATCAGAAACTGCACAACGAAATCGATCGGATCGCACTGCCCGAAGTACTGAGCCATGCGGGCGGAAACCAAGCTCAAGCGAGTGAGATTTTGGGGATCGCACGTAGTACGTTACGAACCAAAATCACCGACCTGGGGCTGACGTTTGAGAAACGCCTGAGGTCGGAAACGGAACATCAAGATTAATGTTCCGTTCCCAACATTCCAAGTCGTTTTGCGGGAATCACGCCAATATTCGTAACACGGTGAAGCGACGTCGTCGTCCATTGGCGTCGTCCACAACGACTTCGTCTCCCAAGCGACAACCCAGTATTTGGGCGCCGAGTGGCGACAAAATGGACAAGTCGTTTGCCGCATAGCCGGCGGCATCAGGATAACACAACCAATGCTTGATCACTTCGCCGGTCGTTTGGTCTTGTAGATAGAACGGCGAATTCATTGAGACAAGTTCACCCGATACCTGAGACGCGTCGACACACTCGGCATGCTGCAAACGTTCGCGTAGCGAACGCAGCACCTCGTTCGAGGTATGACAGCAAAGCTTGGGATCATTCAGCAGTCCCGTGATCTGTGCGTGATCGCGAGTGGTCACCGTGTACTTTATGGCGAGGGATTTCATGGCGTCTTTTCCCATTGTTGATCATCCATCTCGGATAGCTCCGGCATCTCGGATAGCTCCGGCGATTCAGTAAGACCGATACCCGGAATATGTCGATGAGAGATTTTTTTGACTCGCCGATCTTGTCGTGATTTCACTCGCTTCGTCATTGCGAAACCAGCGCGGCGAATCGCCTTGGACACCGACGCTCCGACGCTTGCACCCGTTTCTGTGACCACCACTGTTTCTGCGCCGTTCAAAGTAACGACGAGTCGACATTGTTTGCAGATACCGCCGCGGGGACCGTTGATGTCGTCAAGGCACACCGTGACTTTTTGCACCCACCGGTCGAGTCGCTGGAATGATTGCTGCAAACGTGTTTCAATGTAATTGCGAAGCTTGTTGCCTACTGCGACTCGGTTACTGCTGATTACTAACTTCATCTGGCGAGTTCCTTAATAGTGGAAACAGTGAAACGATCTTCGAACGAAGCGGTGGATACGCATCCTCGGTTGGGATGACAGAAGAGGAATTAGTTGAGCAATCGCCACCACACGACGGCTCCTAATGTGATGCAGCCGCTGACCAAAATGGACAGCGTGACTCGAAAGGTTCGCAGACGCTGATTGACTCGGTCGCTGCGTTCCATTGATACCGATATTTTACTCCGATCGATTACTGGCGTGTGGATGTCGCGTAGAAGGGCGGGAGATTCTCTCGCTTGCTGCCCTACGGAATGGGGGTCAGCAGAGTTGGAGGCGTGCCAATAAAAATCCGATTTTTTATTGACGGATGTGCCGTTCACTTTCGTTGACTTGTTCACGTAAACACACTCCGTCGCATTGCACTTTCGCACTCTGACGAATATTCCGATCGTTTGGGTGATAGCAAAGTCAGGAGCATTTTTGTGCAAGGAAATCGCATATTCATCCAGTTTTCTTCTGGGGTTTTGTTGCCAGACCGCTGATTTGCCAAGCAGGACCGCACCAGCGATACGAACCGAACACGAAGGTGTGGCAAAGAGTGTGCCAAAGCATGTTTTGGCTCGCACCGCAGGGCTCCATTGACGCGAAGAATCGCTGGTTTCTCGACAGATATGGGAGGATGGAATGCGGTTTTGCTGTTCACAAAGCCGCATGACGTGCGAGGCGAACGCGTGGGCGATTCAGTCGCGTCTGAATATCAATCTCGACGGCTGAAAATACAACCGCTTGATGATTCCTGCCTAGCTGCAATCGACGATCTGAAAAAACGAGAAAATATTGATCCTGGTGTCGAAGTATACGGAACGCGTACTTGGATACCGCTTACCATTTGTAATTGATTCAATGGATTCGCAAGTTATATAGACACAAATCACATAACCAATAATTCGCTGAGGTAGACGATGTCAAACGCGGTTTCTAATTCGATTGAAAAGCAGGTTGTCGTCCAAGCCCCAGTCGGCTTCGTATGGCGAGCCTTGGTCGACTATCGCGAATTTGGCGAGTGGTTTCGCGTCAAGCTAGAAAAACCCTTCGTCGAGGGTGAGACGACACAGGGGCAAATCACCTATCCCGGTTACGAACATGTCCGCATGAAAGCTCGCGTCGACGCGATCGAGCCGATGAAGCGATTTGCATTTTCATGGCATCCAGGTGCCGTCGATCCCAATGTCGATTACACCGAAGAACCATTGACGCTGGTTGAATTTTTGCTCGAAGAATTAGATTCAGGCACGACGCTGACGGTCATCGAATCGGGGTTCGATGCGATTTCGCCGGACCGCCGAGAGGAAGCGTATCGCATGAATGAAGGTGGTTGGGAAGAACAGGTGAAAAACATTCGCGACTACGTCGAGTCAAATGGTTAAACGATTTGACTCTAAGCAGGTCATTCGGTATGTACCGGTGAAACGTCGATCCTTTTGTGAGCCGAGGGCCGTAAGGCACCGGGTATCGCGCGGGACCCGGCC
>CAXBHV010000680.1:0-4710 GCA_963974855.1 uncultured Rhodopirellula sp.
CGCGAACTCCAGCGCTTCGTCAAACCGTCGCTTCGACGGAAGATCCGTAAGTGGATCGGTCCCCACCAAGGTTGCGACTTCGCTGTGATAATCAATGTCAAGTTCGTCGGCGAGCGAAAAACGAAGGACGGTCTCGCCAACGAAAATCTTGTCGCCGTCTCTAAGCGGCCTTTGCCCCACGACCTGCTCGGCGTCCACTCGTGTTCCGTTGGTCGAATTGAGGTCCACGATCGTGAACCCTTCATCTCCTGTCGGGGTGATGGTTGCGTGATGCCCGGAAACCTTCATGTCGTGCAGCGGAAACGTACAAGTCGGACTGCGTCCGATCACGGTCGGTCCCGACAAAAATGCATGAACGCCAATATCCGCGCGGCTGCGAATGACGCTCAAAAAAGCTCTCTTGGCAGCATTTTTTGTGGCAGGCTGAAAAATGTCCTCGTCTCGAAGGGTGACCGTACCCACCGCAGGGCCGCGTGCTCGTGCCGCCGACGTTTCGCTGTGATTCAGATTCATGGCAGACCGAATGCTTGCAATAGGATCGTGGAATTCGGATTGGCGAGAGTCCATCTTTACCAAGAATTGCATGGCGATGTCATGCCCGATTCGGTGATCAAAACGAGCCTCAGCCACGAATAGTACGCTCGTGTTGCCGCCGTTATTGTTGGTCCCAAAAATCAATGCTGAAAAAGCGGCGTACTGGAAGCCTGGATTGCAGGTAGCTGGGCAGCGAGTTTTCGCACGGTCTGTGGCGACATTCGACTTGAGTTTCTTGTATGCTGGCTACGCTTAAACTGCGGTGCATTATTTTGAGTGTCGTCATATTTAGAGTGCCGTAATCCTCGCCTCGTCTCTCCCCCAACAACTATGGAAAATGCTGGTTTAAAACCTATCCGAAAGCCGGTAGCGAAAGTCGTCAAGACGCTCGATCAGGCGCTATCGGGGCCGAAAGTCTTGACGACTTCCGCTACGCTAATTAGCTCAAACCTTCTAAGAAAAAATCCTTCACAGCGTTGGCCAACACGGCTAACTAAATCAGCAGTCTCCCGTGATGCCATGAAATATTTTGTCCAACTCTGCCTTTTGATGATTGCAATGCCGTTCGTCAGTGCTGCGGATCCCGTTCCTGTTATTTTCGACACCGACATGGCGGACGATTGCGATGATGCGGGCGCGCTGGCGATCTTGCACGAATTGGCCGACCGAGGCGAAGCGAAACTGCTTGCAGTCATCACCAATCGCGCCGATGCGGCAGGGCTCTCGGCAGCCGCCTGCGACGCAATCAACACGTTTTACGGCCGCGGTGATGTCCCCATCGCGACCGACAAGGACGGTGCGAAAGTCCCATGGAACCATCCGAGTTCTTACACACCGACGTTGGCAAAGGAATTCCCGCATAACTGTGCTGTTGACCAAGAGTGCACCGACGCACTCCACCTTTATCGCGAGACGTTGGCGGCGGCGGAAGACCATTCGGTTGTGATCTGCAGCGTCGGAGCACTCAGCAATTTGGAAGACCTGCTGAACTCGTCGGGTGACCAGCACAGTCCACTGAGCGGTGAAGAACTGATCCGGGCCAAGGTGAAACAGACCGTGATCATGGGAGGCCACTTTCCTCGTTCGGCCAAACCGGAAACGAACCTTCGACTCGACCCTGCCGCCGCCGTCAGCGTGACCAATCGCTGGCCGGGCGAGATCATCTGGCAAGGCTACGAAGTGGGTGCGGCTCTGCGATGTGGTACGTCGTTGCAGGCGTGCGGACTGGACAACCCCGTGCGTCGCGCGTTCGAGCTGCGTCCGTACCTCGGTGGCACTGCGATCGACCACGGCAAGCCTGCTCATGATCAAGCCGCCGTACTGTTAGCCGTTCGAGGTCTCCAGAAAGAGTATTGGATGATCAGCCCACCCGGCCGCGTCATCATCGACTCGGACGGACACAGCGAATGGAGATCCGACAGCAAAAAACGGCATCGTTACGTGGCAATCAAAGGGCTACCGGACACGCTCGAGAAATTGATCGATGAATTGATGATCCGCAAACAAGTCACTGAATGAGCGTTAACGAAAGCAGATTAGCAGTACTGTTTTGATCGGTTTACCCAAGTCACTCGTCACAGTGAAGCATCTCGTAGCTAAACTCGCCAAGAGTTTCGGGAGGCACCCGCGATGGAACGAAAGTCTTGACGACTTCCGCTACGCTAAAACTGCACCAACCCCATAAGAAAAAATGCTTCACAGCGTTGCGTCTAGACGCTAGCCTCGGTAGGAAGTGGATCACGAGTTCTCCGGCGGGTGTGACATTTTCACTTCAGTGGCATACAGTTTTATGAATCGATGGCAAAATCATTGAATTCCGAGACGGAGCTGACAACCGAGGAGCTGATCGCGGCGGTGTTGGACGGCCGCGCGGAAGCGTTCGCCGCTATCGTTGATCGATATCAGCATTCGGTGCTGCGCATCGTCAATGCCATGCTCTACGACCGAAGTTCCACCGAAGATCTCGTTCAGCAGGTATTCATCAATGTGTATCGATCATTGGACCGATTCGAAGCAGGACGAGACTTTGGAAGCTGGATTCGAGTGATCGCGCGTAATGTCGTACGAGAGGAGCTGCGTCGGTCGATACGGTATGGCACCCACTTGAACGCCTATGCCGAGCAACTTACTCGGCGATGGATCGACGACGAGCTCGCTGGCGAGGCTGATGCGGAACTGGATTCGTCACTTGCTGAATGCCTGCAGAAACTGGCGGATCGATCCGCAAAGATTGTGAATTTGAGATACTACGAAGACTGGAGTTGCGACCGCATCGCAGAGGAAATGAACATGACATCCGGAGCGGTACGCAACGTGTTATGCCGGGCCCGCATTCAGCTTCACCACTGCATCGCGGGCGAAACAACATGAAACGGCTCGAAGAATTGACCCTGAAATGGCTTGACGACGTCATCGACCGTGAGGAGCGCGCCGAACTCGAAGCGTTGCTCGATGGCGATCCCGCTGCGCGTCAGACGTATGCAGACTTGTGTGCCGTGGAGACCGCACTGCGAAGTCGCGTGAAGGTCTTTGACGTGGCTCAAGCGGCGACGCTCCGAGTGCAAGGAACGGATTTTGACCACACACCGGCATTTGAAGACGACTTGCTCGATTCACCGCCGATCAACTGGTGCGAATCGAAATCGCCTCGCACGCCAACACGAAGCCGATCGTCAATCTGGAGAATGGTATTGGCGGCCAGCGTGTTAATCGCCGTCGGCATAGGAGGCTTCGTTTTTCTTCAGCAGCCGATCGCGGTCGCCGACGCGCACATTGGGCTCGCAAAAAACGAGGTGTCGATCACGCGTAACGGCGTTACAGCCGTAGCCACGGCCGGACTGGATTTGCAGGCCGGGGATGTGGTGAACGTTCCTGAACATGGCATCGCCGCCATCCATTATGACGATGGGACGCGAATCACATTGGGACCACAGACCCAGGTCAGCCTACTGGAGTTGACCCGGCTCAACGCTGCCAGCAAGTATCTGGAACTGCAAAAAGGAACGCTGACGGCGCATGTAAAGAAACAGTCCCCAGGAAAATCGCTTCAGATAACGACCCCCTTTGCCAAATTTCAAGTGCTGGGGACGCGATTTACTTTGCAAGCGGACGCCGAAATGTCGCGACTTGATGTGATTGAAGGGCGAGTGCGAGCCAGCGAGATGAAAAATTCCACAGTTATTGATGTTGAACAGGGACAATACGCCGTGGCGGAAACGCAATCGCCGTTGGCAGCGAAGCCGGTCGAACCGCGAATCCGCGAAGGGCTGATCGCTCTGTATCAATTCGACGAAGGCAAGGGAGACGTTGCCCACGATGTCTCGCAGGTCGCACCGCCGCTGGACCTACACCTCGATAACATGGACGGCGCGCGGTGGTTGCCTAGTGGCGGACTTCGCATTGGGGATTCCGCGATGTTGTCGTCCACGAAACCGGCCAAAAAGATCATTGATGCCTGCCGCAAGTCTGGCGAGATGACGGTCGAAGCGTGGATAAAGCCAACGACGGCGAGTCAGTCGGGGCCAGCACGCATCGTGACATTGTCCAACAACACGTCCAATCGCAATTTCACGCTCGGTCACGGAGGCGACGACGAACTGGTTTCCGAGGCGAACGAGCGCAGTGTCTTCATCGGGCGAGTGCGAACATCCAAAACGACGACCAATGGAATCCCCGAACTGACTTCCACCGACAATTCGGTGGCCGCCGACTTGGCCCACGTCGTCTACACACGCAGTGCGGACGGCAGCCACCATCTTTTCATTGACGGAATCGAGCGTGCCAGCGGCGACCGCTCCGGCGACTTTTCGACTTGGGACAAGAACTATCGCTTAACGCTCGGGAATGAGTTAACTCGCGACCGCCCCTGGCAAGGCGAATACTTTCTAGTAGCCGTCTACAGCCGTGCACTTTCCCCGGACGAAACGAAACAGAATTTTCGTGCTGGCCATGCGACGGCGCCGATCCAAGTTGGCGTAAGAAAATAGACTCTACATTTTTGGTGACACAAATACAGGTGGTCGGCATATAAAGGGGTGAAAGAGGTTTTGCCTCGGAATCCCCCTTGCCAAACATGTGCGGTCCACTGACGTATGACAAAAGCTCAAATAAAGCTATCGGGAACGAGAAAAGCGATTGCGTACCTGTTGGTCACGACCATTTCGCTCTTTTCCGTTG
>CAXBHV010000681.1:0-4710 GCA_963974855.1 uncultured Rhodopirellula sp.
TACGAAACCTCGTCGATAACCGACAAGCAGCGATCATTGTCGTTTATGTCGTCGCGGAACTCGTCAAGAGTTTCGGGGGGGCATAGGTCATGGAACGAAAGTCTTGACGACTTCCGCTACTTGATTCTGGCCCGATCATGCTCGATCGAAAGTCTTGACGACTTCCGCTACTTCATTCTGTCACGCGGTCACGCCAGGTTCGGTTCCGGACGTGTCTTTTCGCCCGACAAATCTTTCTTTAACTTGTCACGTAGCGTGACCGGTTCAAGAGCATGCTGCTCGTGCTGACTATCATGCCGATGTTGTGCGGCGAGCAACATATACAGTGCCGGCACGACAAACAGCGTGAACACCGTCCCAATCGCCATTCCGGCCACCAACACGATCCCGATGCTATTTCGAGCCTCTGCACCGGCGCCGGTAACAAACACCAAAGGCAAATGACCGAGCATCGTCGCCACCGACGTCATCAACACCGGACGCAATCGAGTTTGTGCCGCTTCGATAATCGCAGACCGCTTTGCCACGCCAGTTTCCTGGAGCGAATTAGCAAACTCGACGATCAGAATTCCGTTCTTTGCCACCAATCCAACCAGCGTGATCAGTCCCACTTGGGAATAGATGTTGATCGTGGTCAAATCCAAACAGGTCAGCGTTAGCACTCCGGTCATCGCCAACGGCACTGATCCAAACAGCACAATCAGCGGGTCTCGAAACGATTTAAATTGGGCAGCCAACACTAAGTAAATGAGCACCAGTGCAAAGCCCAACGTGACCGCCAACGACGCCCCTTCGCGACGGATTTGACGTGATTCGCCTGAGTAGTCCAGCGTCGCAGAGGATCCGACGACATCGCGGGCGATTGCCTCTAACGTGGAAAGCCCCTGTTCTTTGGTTACACCAGGGAACACGGCGGCAAAGATTTTCACGGCACTCTGCTGCTGAAAACGATTCAGCGTTCGCGGTGCCGTTTCAGGTTCGACCGATGCAAATGTCGACACCGGAATTAATTGTCCCGAGGGGCTGCGAATCTTTAAATCCATTAGCGAGCCGGTCGATTGCCGATCCGCGGCTTCAAGCTGGGGGATGACGCGATACGAGCGGTTGAAATAGTTGAATCGGTTGACGTAGCCGCCGCCTAATAACACTCCTAATTCACGCCCGACCGCGGCTTGATCGAGCCCTAGATCGGCCAAGCGTTCGCGGTCAACGACCACTCGGGCCTGAGGCAAGTCGATTTTCAAATCAGTATCCACGAACATGAACAGATTCGCCGCGCGACCGCGACTCACGATCTCTTCGGCGAGTTCGAGTTGCCGTTCTACTGGAAGGTCGCTTTTGAGTACCAACTCGACGTCATAATTGCCCGCACCGGGAAGCGGTGGAACCAAGACAGGAAACGCTTCCAAGCCTGGGTTTTGCGACGCAATGCCATATACCTGCGGCAAGATCTCTTGTGTGTTTCGTTGACGTTCGTCCCAATCTTTGGTGATCACGCCGCCAAAACCGCCACCGGCCGTGACGACGGCCCACATGTATTCGGATTCTTCGATTCCCTGAAAACCGGTAGCCAGCTGGCCTGCCCAACGCGTTGTGGAGCGGAGTGTCGAATCCGGTGCGGCGGCCAGCATCACCGCAATAGCGCCTTCGTCTTCGACCGGCGCCAATTCTTTTGCCGAGAACAGGTACAGCGGAAACGCAGCCGCGCCGACGACGAGTGTGGCCAGTGCGATTGACCATCGCAATTCCAGTACCAACGCCAACACGTTGGCGTAGCGGCGACGGACTGCAGCAAAGATCCGATTGACCAGCCGCGTCATCGCGCCCTCGCGGCCATCGGCTGGCAACAAATAAGCACTCATGATCGGCGACAGCGTGACCGCGACGACGCCCGAAACCACCACGGCGGCAGCCAACGTGAAGGCGAACTCGCGAAACAGCATCCCCGTCAAGCCACCTTGAAATCCGATCGGTGCGTAAACGGTCGCTAGCGTGATTGTCATCGCCAAGATCGGACCGACCAATTCACGTGCTCCGACGAGCGCCGCTTGGATTTTGCCATGTCCGTCTTGCAAGTGTCGTTGCACGTTCTCGACGACAACAATCGCATCATCAACCACCAAACCGACCGCCAACACGATCGCAAGTAGCGTCAGCAAATTGAGCGAAAAACCAAGCAGGTACATCACAATCGCCGCCCCTACCAAGGACACCGGCATTGCCACCAGCGGAACCAGCGCCGAGCGCACCGACCCCATGAACAGGAAGACTACGAAACCGACAATGACGATCGTTTCCGTCAGCGTTTTTGAAATCTCCGATAGAGATCGCCGCATGAACTTGGTGCCGTCGTACGCAAGTTGCATATCGATGTGGGCGGGAAGTTCTGGTTCCAATTCAGCCATGGCTTCGTGCAATCGCGTGGAGACTTCGATCTCGTTGCTGCCAGGCAACGGCCACACGCTGACGTAGATTGCTTCACGTCCTCGGTACATCGCGGTCGCGGTGGGTTCTTCGCTGCCCAATTCGACGCGAGCGATATCCGACAACCGGATGATCGTCCCTGGACCGTTGGCGGAGGCGGGGGCCTGCCAGACGATCAGATCACCAAATTCTTCGACGCTGCGTAAATCGGTGTTGGTCAGCAAGTCGATCTGGACAGTGTCACTTTTGACTTGCCCGATTGCTGCCAAAAAGTTGTTTCGCTGTAGCGCTGAATAGACATCGCCGGGCGTGAGGTTCAATTCGCTCAAACGCTCCGGTGAGATCCAAATCCGCATTGCTGGCGTTTGGCCTGCTTCGATCCCTACCTTCTGTACCCCCGGGACGATCGACAAACGAGGCTGGACGTTTCGAGTCAGAAAATCGGTCAGTGCCGGCAAGTTGAATCGATCCGACGTGAAGCTCAAGTAGAACGAAGCGTAAGGCCGGTCGGCGCGGACCAATTCGATCGTCGGCGGTTCCGCTTCGCCGGGCAATTCGCTACGCACTTGTTGCAAACGTGCGTTGACCTCCGCTAACGCTTTGGTCGAATCGTGATTCAAGTTCAATCGCACCGTGACGGTGCTGATCCCTGCGATACTGCTCGATTCGACGTAGTCGATGCCCGCCACCGATGACACCGCACGCTCGATCGGCGTTGTCAGAAATCCACGAACGGTTTCAGCACTGGCGCCAAAATAGACGGTCGTGACCGTGATCGAAGTGCTCTCCAATTTTGGAAATTGCTGGATCGGCAACGACATCGCGCAGCGCAACCCCACCAGGACCAAAATTAGGTTGACAACAATCGCAAGCACTGGATGTCGGATGAATAAGTCGGTGATCGCTTTCACTTTGCTGTCTCCGCTTCACTCATCGAAACGGTCGTTGTCGTCGCAGCGACATCCGCCACTAAGACGTCCTCGTGTACTTTGAAGGATCCATCGGCGACCACGAACTCTCCGTCTTCGACACCCGAGATGATGCGGACATTCGGATCCTCGCTGCCAGCGACCTCCACGTCACGCGAATTGGCTCGCATCTTGCCATCTTGCTCCGTGACAACAAACACCAACGTCCCACTGGGGCCGTGACGAACCGCCGTGGCGGGGATCAGTATTGCAGGGATCGGAGGGCCATAAGGAACCGTCACTCGCACTGAATCATTGGGTTGCAAAATTGCAGGGGGGGTGTCCAATCGAGCTCGTGCGGTGACCGATCGCGAGATGGCGTTGGCCGATGCGTCCAGCGCGACAATCGTAGCCGTCAGCCGCAATCCCGCTGCTCCGACTCGCAACTCGACCTGATCGCCGATCGTGACTGCGTCCGCGACGTGCGATGGCATTGCGAAATCAACGTTCAAGTAATCGGAAATCCCTTCGAGCGATGTAATCTCGGTGCCTTCGACCAAGTACTCCCCAATATGCAGATCGAATAGCCCTACGCGAGCTTTGAACGGGGCACGGAGGGTTTTCTTGTCAATTCGAACCCGTAACTCGTCAATCATCGCTTCGGCTCGCGTCAATTCCGCTTCGGCAACGTCCAGTTCCGATTCGCTGTTGGCATTGGCGAGATTCAAGCGACGGGCTCGCTGCAGAGCTGAATCCGCCAATTTGCGTGATGCTTCCGCGCTTTTTAATTGGGCTTGTTCGCTGCGATCATCCAATTGAATTAGCACCGCGTCCTTTTCGACTTCGCCGCCTGGTTCCATCGACACTTTCGTGACCGCTCCGGCTAATTCGGTTCGCAACGTAATCGACTCGGGTGCCAACATGTTGCCAATAACCACCGACGTCTGGCGAAACGTGCTCGATTTGGCGGTAGCGAGGGTAACCGAGACAGGCATTTCCGGGGGCGGCGGTGCTGTCATCGACGCTTCGATTTGGCGATTTTTGGCATAAGCGATCCCCGCCAGCAGGGCGAGAACGCCAGCGACGACAAGGAGCGACCCGACCGCCGTTCGCAGCCGACTGCCGTGGGAACGTTTTGATGGAACTTGATTCATGTTCGTCCGTTTCCGTTCGCAATGGCCCTTGATTTCATCGATTTTGTCTTCATCGATATTTCGCTCGTAATTAACTGATTCAACTTGTTGCGGATTCGCTTTGTGCGAGGAGCGATCATCTCGTCTGCCGTGATCATCGATTGTAACCAGACGCCATCGATTGTTACCACGATCAAATCGGCGAGGTCTCGCGACAGCCCATCGTCGCGAATCAAATGAAACAG
>CAXBHV010000682.1:0-4705 GCA_963974855.1 uncultured Rhodopirellula sp.
CAAGTGGTTGTCAATCAGATGGAACGCTACTTTCGCAGAGCGAAAGGCGACACTTTTCAACCGCTCATTCCTAAGCCGGTGACGGACGACCGTAGTAGTAGCCCTGGCCTAACTGAAATCCGAGATCGATACACGCTTCTGACTCGCCTTCGGTTTCTACGCCTTCGGCGAGCGCCAAGATATCTAGATCGCAAACCATGTTGACTAGGTTTGACAACATCTTGCGTCGACTGGAGTTGGCGGTATCAATTCCTCGAATGAGTGAAATGTCGAATTTGACAACATAGGGTCTGGCTTCGACCAACTCGGCAAGCCGCGCTTGACCGGAGCCAAAATCGTCATACGCGAGTCGAATATTCTGTTCGTCAAGCACTTCGACGAGATTGTCCATCACCGCTCGGTTGGTCACCGCAGACTCGTGAATTTCCAGGACAAGATTGGCGTTGCCCGCCATCTCGCGTGCTTTGACTAGCGATTCGATCAAACCTTGGATGTCATCGATCTCTTTGGGATGCGTGTTGACGAACAACATTGGACTTTCGGGAAAATCGCGTCCTACCCGAATTCCTTCCCAGCGAAGCAAACGACTCAGCTCGACTTCCAGACTCAACTGTTCTGCTGCTTGGAACATCGCACCCACCGACTCGAGTCCAAACACGCTGCCGCGTCCGAGAATCTCGTGCCCGATCATCTCGTGTGTTTCGCTGCGTAGATCAATGATCGCTTGAAAATGGGGTTTCACCAAACGCTCTGACATCAGACGATCGAACTGTACAAGTGCTAACGCTTGATCACAGATATTTTCAGCGATTGTACCGTTGGTCGCTCCCATTACCGATTGACGATAAACACGGAACGGAGCTTCGGCAAAATGGATTAAGTCTTCTTCGCTAATTCGAATGGTTTGGTTGGGTTCCACCCGTTTTCCGTTGACATAAGTCCCATTGGTGCTGCCCAGGTCCGTCAACTGTAGAGCGCCATCGCGAATATTCAGCGAGGCATGACGGCCGCTTACGGTACGAAATTGCAGACGTAGAGAGACCCCCGGTTTACGACCGATCACATAAGGTTCGTCGTCAATCGGCAGGTGAATGATTGTTTCACCAGGCTGGGTCGGGCCCGACAGAAACCAAATATCTTCCATCAGCGCATTGCTGCGTCGAAGACGTTCGAGTGCCGAGTTTTCAATGGTTGCCATTAATCTTGTACGCTCAAGGGGCCAGGTTTTGTGCGCAGCAGACCACTAGGGTAGCGGCGGTCCTTCCGCGAGACCCTGAAACTTACGACGCAATTAGCATGTCGTCACCGATGGAATGCAAATTTCCTACGTAAAAGTTCCAATTTGACAATACATGCTCGGATGCTCTTATTTGCGAGCTACGTTTGAAGGCAGCAATTCACCTTCGTGAACATGCGAACTTGGCAAGCCTCATCATGCATATCCATTGCAGATAGGGTACATGCCGCACAATCGACAACACCCATCCGTTCCACGCATCGTTCATTCATCAACACCGCTACTAACGTTATGACTGTACTCGCAAGCGACACACAATCTTTCGAACCCAGCATGCTGGGCGGACTATTGTCCAACGACACGTTCTGGCCGACCCAGCCTCGTGACCTGCACGAGACGGGGCTAAGTGCTGCCTACGTTGACGGATTGATGCTCAAAATCCTATTAGTCGGTGGCACCCTAAGCGGCCGTACTTCATCGGAACGAATCGGAATTCCATTCCGTGTCATCGAACCCATTCTGGATGCGTTGCGAACTCGCAAACTTGTGACTCATGTTCGCCCGGCTCCGTTTAATGACTACTACTACTCGCTAACCGAAGCGGGTCAGAAACAAGCCAACCAGCAGATGGCACAGTGCAGTTACACCGGAGCCGCGCCGGTACCGCTGTCGGATTACGTACTCAGTGTCGAGGCACAAGCGGCGGGATTGGATGCGATCGATCGCGAACAATTACGCACAGCGCTCAGCTCCATTTCGTACCAAAACGAATTGCTCGACCACCTTGGTCCTGCAGTGAACAGTAACACCGGCATGTTTTTGTTCGGACCTCCGGGAAACGGAAAAACCACCATCGCCCGATGCTTGACACAATGTCTTGGCCAAGAAATCTGGATTCCCAACGCAATCCTGGACGATGGAAACCTTATCAAATTACAAGACGATGCATTTCATCGACCAGCACCCGTGCCGGAAATGGACGGCGACATCCTGAAGGGCCAAGAGTGGGACAACCGATGGACGCGAATCCGCCGACCGACTGTCGTCGTTGGCGGCGAATTGGTCATGGAAAACCTCGAAGTCCGGCACGACGCTCGATCGAATATTTGCGAAGCTCCGCTGCAGATGAAAAGCAACTGCGGTTGTTTATTAATCGATGACTTTGGTCGACAACGCATCGCTCCCGAGGAATTACTTAATCGCTGGATCATTCCGTTGGAAAACAAATGCGATTACTTGACCCTACCAACTGGAAAAAAAGTACAAATCCCATTCGAACAATTGATCATTTTCTCAACAAACATCGATCCGAACTCGTTGGTCGACGAAGCATTTTTAAGACGTGTGCCTTACAAAATCTTTGTTTCCGATCCAAGCCGCGAAGAGTATCGCGAATTGATGAGTAGCGTGACGAAAACGTTGGGGTTCCCTGACACGCCACAGGCAGCAGACCACCTATTTAAGTTTTACGAGGACAGTGGTCGAAAAATGCGACGTTGCCATCCTCGTGATTTGTTAACTCAGGTGGCCAATTTTTGCAAATATCGAAAACTGCCAATGACCTTGCAACCTGATTATCTGGACCACGCGTGCCGAAGTTACTTTAGCCAATTGTAGAGAATGTTAGCTCGAACCGATTCTCGCCATGGGATCTTTTTGGCTTTGCGTGACATTCAGCAATCACAACTGAGTTTCCACGACACCACCTGATTTCCACTCGACATTTGCCCCCCTTCCCTACGTTTCACAGTAGAAAGCCGTCTCGCGATGAAAGCGACAGACTCAAAAAAGATCAGCGCCGGCTACGAACCCATTGAAGGTTACGTGCTCGAAAAGCTCATCGGTCGCGGTGGGTTTGGTGAGGTATGGCGCGCCGATGCGCCCGGCGGGATCAAAAAAGCAGTTAAGTTCGTTTTCGGATCTCATGACCAACAACGTGCTGCACGCGAGCTGAAATCACTCGAACGTATCAAAGGAGTTAGCCATCCTTTCTTGTTGACGTTGGAGCGGTTTGGAATTGCCGACGATCAATTGGTGATCGTCACTGAATTAGCCGACGGTTCGCTCGAAGACGTGTTTCGTGAACAACGCGACCGTGGTTCGTGCGGCATTCCGCATGACAAATTGCTCGCTTATCTAAACGACACTGCTGACGCGCTGGACTATTTGCACGAGCGATATCAGCTGCAGCATCTTGACATCAAACCTGCGAATCTGCTGATTGTCGGTGGACATGTCAAAGTGGCCGACTTCGGATTACTGAAAGATTTACGGGATGCGGACTGCAGTGTTGTCGGTGGCTTGACCCCGGTCTATGCTCCGCCGGAGGTCTTTGACGGCCGCCCCAGCATGCACAGCGACCAGTACTCACTCGCGGTGATGTACCAAGAACTGTTGACAGGAACTCGTCCGTTTAGCGGACGAACCATCGCTCAATTGGCGACGCAGCACGTTCATAATGCTCCCGATCTAGAACCGCTGCCGCCAAGTGATCGTCCCGCGGTTGCCAAAGCGTTAGAAAAAAACCCCGATCGTCGCTTCGAAAACTGCCGAGCATTTGTTCATGCGTTGATGAACCCGCGTCGTCGTGTCACTCCTGTCCGCAACGCAGCGGGCGAATTGTCTCACGATGACACCGCTGAGGGTCTTCCGCTTGGAGTAGGATCAAAAACAACTGCAACACAAGATTTGCCAGCACTCGGCAACGGCGAAATCAAGCGTGATTCGCGTGCAGTCAACGACGTGCTGGTGGTTGCACTTGGTGGCACCGGGGCAGACGTATTGCACGAAATCCGCAGTCGTATTGCCAGCATGCATTCGGCATGTCCCATTCGGTTGCACTCATTGCTGATTGACACCGACGAAAAGACACTCGGGATTGCTCGCATTAGCAATTCGACTGCGTCATTACCCTCTACCGAAATCGTGGCGATTCCTCTGCGTTCGCCGAATGAGTACCGAGAATCACTTTCGATCAAGCGGCTAGGAACCGTTTCGCGACGTTGGATCTACAACGTGCCTCGTAGCCTTTCCACCGAAGGCATGCGACCGCTTGGCCGATTGGCACTCGTGGACAACGGCGTCAAGGTGAAAACAGCGATCGGACAAGTCGTCAAGGACTTAGTCAAGACTCGCAGTGAGGAAATCCCCTCGATCTACGTGGTCGGTTCGCTTAGCGGGGGAACCGGCAGCGGAATTTACTTGGATGTCGTTCATTTGCTGAGGCATTACCTCGACGTCAATCAATTCGAGCAGGCCAAGATCCTCTCGATGCTGGCGATGAAGGGGCTGACACGCGGCCAATCGGTATCGTTGGCTCACCATGATGCCCAAGCCGCGTTGATGGAGATGCGGCACTACTTGCATCCAGAAAATGGCTACCCTGGAGATGAGGGCGCCGGTTGGCCAAGCGTTCCCGCCGCACGGACGCCGTTAAAGGACACCTACGTTATCGCAAGCAATGAGACG
>CAXBHV010000683.1:0-4703 GCA_963974855.1 uncultured Rhodopirellula sp.
GCAATTTTAACGAGGCGACCGACCGTAGTCCCGAAGGGACGACAGGCTTTAGCCTGGTCCGCTAAAACGTTGGGCTTGTTGTGATTTTTGGTTGCGCGGGCTTTCTGCCACCTCTCCACCAACTTCGTTGGGGGAGAGGTCGAACGGAGCCTTCAGCGACGTTCGGGTGAGGGGGCTGACCGAGCAAGCCAATGGCGACGATAACGCCGTTTGCACCGGAATTGCTCGCCGATAGCGCGGTCGCCCCCTCACCCGAGCAACGCCTTTAGGGCGTGCTCGACCTCTCCCCCGACTTCGTCGGTGGAGAGGTAACTACAGTGTCGGCCGTAAGAAAAAGTGGTCCATGGGCTCACGCCCATGGCTACATCATTTCGCCAATTCGTGGCTGGGTGCGATGGAATCACCGAACGATCTCACGCTTCAAAACGTGCAGCGTGTCGAACTCAGGGACTAAAGATCGCGTTGCACGCCGGTACGTTTTCGCTTCCGCTCGGCTTGTCCGGGCGGAGTGGGCAAGCGACATCAACGGGCAATTTCAACGCCACGAAGCCCTCCCCGAAAATCTCGCTGAAGGTTCGATTTCCGACCCTCCCAGCGTTGCTGGGCGGGTGAAGCGTTGCCGATTCAACCAAACGCGACGTTAATTCACACCACCGTTCGCGAGTGAAGTGGCGATGGGGCGATCGAAACTCTACAGATCGAAGTCGTCGAGCGAATCGATCAGGCGGTCGAGTTGGTCTTTCGGTTTGGCCGCGTGCTGCTGTTGCCGTTTGAGCAGTTGGTCGTCGATGCCGACCGTGTCGCGGCCTGCTAACAACAACTGCTCGTCACGCTCGCGGGCTGCGGTTGCAATCGGATCGTCGCCGCCAGCGGGGGCGCCAAACAATTGCGACAAGTCAATCTTGAATCCTTCGTCCCCTTCGACTTCGGCACCCGCAATCGCGGGCGCTTTGTGCTGAGGGAAAATGATCGCGTTCTCGGGACAGACCCGACTGCACGCCGGACATCCTTTGCGACAATTGTCGGGCTGTTCCACCAAAATCGTCTCGGCTGCATCGACACCGTAAACCCCAAACAAACAAAAGTCGACACACTCCATACAGTTCGTGCAGCGGCCGAAGTCAATCACCGGGTACCAACGTCGCGAAGTCTGCTCTTCGACCTCGACCAATTTCCCACCAATAATCGGCAAACTTCGCGGGGAAGTTTCCTCAGCCGTCTCTTGAGAGAGTAACCGTTTCAACTCAATAAGAAACGGTTCGGCATCGCCAGCCAGTTTCAAGTCAATGCAGTGGATCTTGCGATCTGGACGCGGATACAAGTTCGCGACTCGATCGACGGTGTCTTCTGCGTCCTCGGAATCTTTCGCTTGGCCGTTCGTCGACTCCTTCGGTTCGTCATCCGAATCAGTCTCTTTGGAATCGACCATTTCCGTTTCGACCAATTGGCCTCGGACGCCATTGCGATCCAAAACCCAATGAGCAGCGCGGGAATAGATCCACGAAAAGACGATCAAATCGCCCTCGATCTGCGACAACTTCTGATACGACTCACTCGTTTTGGGCAAGTCGTACAAATGCGGAACAACCAACACGTCGACGCCGTCCATTTTCGTGGCGGCATCGGCGAGTTGTTGTTCGATCGCCCGCTTTTGCGGGTTCCGCGATTGACCTCGGGAGACAACAACGGTGTACGCGGCTCTTTCGATCGCTGAAATCATTGTGGTTTCGTCGGCTTACAATGCGGTGGGTGATGGGGAAGGAAGGGACTACCAGTTCAGCGGCTTCAGCCAAGCTGCCTTGGCATCGGCCAGCGAAACGCTTAGCGCGGGTCCGGCATCGGTCATAATCGCCAATTTGCCAGAGTCGTCCATTGTACCAAGCCGTGTCGCAGATACAGCTGCATTTGCGAACAGCTCAGCAAATGTGTCCGCCTGGTCGCTTGGCACTTCGCATAGGAAGCGGGTATTCGACTCGCTGAACATCACCTCGGTCGCCGAGAGCCCCGATTTTTTGCAGATCGCGTCGATATTCAAGCTCATTCCCAACCCGCCTGCCATCGCCATTTCGGTCGCGGCGACTGCCAAACCGCCTTCGCTCAAATCGTGACAGGCACGGATCATGCGTCCACCAATCGCTTGATGGACAGCGGCAAAGGTGTTCTTGGCTTGCACCGCGTCGACGGTTGGCACTTGACCACCATCTAACCCGAGCGAGAGCAACAAGTGCGATCCACCGAGTTCCGATTTTGTTTCGCCGACCAAGAAGACGGCATTGCCCGCCGCTTTGGCATCCATCGTGATCGCTTGGGCGACATCGTCAATTTGCCCCATCGCACTGATCAGCAAGCTCGGCGGGATCGCGATCGTTTGACGATTGCCATCCGCGTCGTTGTAGCTGAACTCGTTGTTCAGGCTGTCTTTGCCGCTGACAAACGGAGTCCCTAGCGTGATCGCCATGTCTTGGCACGCGATCGCGGCGCGGACCAACGAACCGAGTGTTTCGGAACGATCAGTGTACCCCCAACAGAAGTTATCGAGGATCGCGACCTTGGCCGGATCCGCACCAACGGCCACTGCATTACGCATCGCTTCGTCGATCGCCGAAGTTGCCATGTGATAGGTGTCAAAGTCACCGTAGTGAGGATTCATGCCACACGAAATCACCAAACCGCGACGACTCTCGAGTCGTGGTTTAACCACCGCCGCATCGCTTGGACCATCGCACATCGGACCGACCAACGGTTTGACGACGCTGCCCGCTTGGACTTCGTGATCGTATTGGCGGATGATCCAGTGCTTGCTGGCGACGTTCAGGCTGCCCATGATTTTCAACAGCACGTCGCGATGACCGGCATCGTCCAACGATGGCAATTCGGCCTTCGCCGTCGGTGCCGGGAGATAGACAGCGTCGCGAATGATCGGCGGTCGTCCATCGTGCAAAAACTCCATCGACACATCGCCGACGACGTTTCCGTGGTAAGTCAGTTGTAAACGACCGGTCGCAGCAAAGCGTCCTAGGATCGCCGCTTCAACCCCTTCGCTTTCGCAAAGCTCGCGAAGTTCGTCCCAAGAGTCCTGAGGTACCGACAAGACCATTCGTTCTTGCGCTTCGGAAATCCAGATTTCGGTATAGCTGAGTCCTTCGTATTTCAGCGGCGCCTTTTCGAGCCAAACTTCGGCGCCGAGCTTTTCGCCCATCTCGCCTACCGCACTCGAAAAACCGCCCGCACCACAATCGGTCACGGCGTTAAACAGGCCGCGATCTCGTGCCTGCATCAATACATCGAGCACCATCTTTTCGGTAATCGCGTTACCAATTTGCACTGAACCGCCGGAAAGCGATTCCGATTCGCTCGTTAATTCCGCCGAACTGAACGTGGCACCGTGAATTCCATCGCGGCCGGTACGCCCACCAATGGCCACGATCAAATCGTCTGGCATGACTTCTTTTTCTTCCATCCCGACGGGAATGATGCCGACATTGCCGCAATACACCAATGGATTGCCGAGATAACGACGATCGAAGTAAACCGCACCGTTGACGGTCGGAATGCCCATCCGGTTGCCATAATCACGCACTCCGGACACGACGCCTTTCATTACCCGCCGCGGATGCAGCACGCCAGGTGGCAAACCGGTCGGATCCGTGTCCGGCGGTGCAAAACAGAACACATCGGTATTGCAAACCGGCTTGGCGCCCATTCCGGTGCCCATCGGGTCACGAATGACACCGCCGAGTCCGGTGTTCGCTCCCCCATAAGGCTCCAGTGCAGATGGATGGTTGTGCGTTTCGACTTTGAAACAAACATGGTAATCGTCATCAAAGGTGACGATGCCCGCGTTGTCTTTGAACACGCTGACGCACCAATCGTTATCGCCGAGTGTTTTGCGAATCGTTTGCGTGGCGGCAAAGATCGTTTCTTTGAGCATGTTTTCGTACTGACGCTCGTCCGCTTCGGGTGTCCCGTCGGCACCGGGGCCGCGATAATGGATGCGACCTGCCAGCGTTTTGTGGCTGCAGTGCTCGGACCAAGTTTGGGCCACGGTTTCGAGTTCGATGTCGGTCGGGTCGCGACCGATCGATTCAAAGTGATCGCGAATCGTCTGCATCTCGACCAGCGTCAGATAGAGCTGGCCTTCTTTGGAAAGGGTTTCGAGTTCCGCATCACTGAGCTTGCGAATTGGAATCGTCTTGAGCTCGAATTGGCCTGCCGAACCGACGTCGAGTTGGTCCATTTCGAGCGGGCCCACCACGACCTGCTCGACCGAGTCATTGGACAGTGCTCGGCGGCAAATCGCATCAAGCACCGAATCGTCAACATCGCTGATCCAAAACTTGCGAAGCGTCCGCACGGCATCGACGTTAAACCCGATGTCCTTAGCCGCCGCGATCGTACTGGCGGCCACCGGGTCCATCACGCCGGGCTTGGGCAGGACGTTGACGAGAGTCAAACTGTCGCCGGGCGGCTCGTTGAGCACGTCTTGGCCGGCAATCGCAACGACCGATCGTTCGGTAACCGCGTCCACCAGCAGGGTATTGGCAAGCTGGACTGCCTCGTCGTGAGCGAAATCGCCTTGGATCAAAAAGCTGCGGGCACAGTCGACGTCCAAGTTGTCATGCAGCCCAAGTTCGTGAATTTCTTCTTGGGTTCGCTTGGCTTCACGATCGACTTGACCTTCGGCCGGATAAATATCAATTTGC
>CAXBHV010000684.1:0-4703 GCA_963974855.1 uncultured Rhodopirellula sp.
CCGATGCCGCGATTCTTGGCACTGACGATTCCGGCCGTCACGGTGCTTTCCAGACCAAAGGGTTGGCCGAGCGCGACAACCCAATCGCCCACCTCCATCGCTTCGCTATCGCCAATTCTGGCAGCAACCAAGCTCGAGTCGCCCTTGAATTTGACCACCGCGATATCAGTTTGCGGATCGGTCAGAACCTCCGTCGCTGTGAATTCACGACCATCTTGCGTTTTGATGATGACCGTCCCGCCGCCTTCGACGACGTGATTATTCGTCAATACGATCCCGGCCGAATCAATAATCACGCCCGAGCCGATGCCGCCTTGCGAACGAGGCGATTGACGCGGCATCATTTGGCCTGGGTTCGTTCCACCGCGACGGCCGAACTCTTGATTTCGGAACATGTCTTCGAACGGAGTTCCCTTGAATGGATTTTCTTGACCGAGGGATTGACCGTTGTCTGGCACAGGTTGCTTGGCTGATTGCCAAGAGGTATCGGGACGATTTTCGATGGCGACGACCGAAGGCAGAACATGCGTCGCGACATCACGAAATGCGTCGGACAACGCGTTCGCAACCCCGATCGACTCACTGCGTAGCACCGGAGCCGTCACGGCGGGTGTTTCGGTTTTGACATTTGTCGCTGGTGCTGCTGCGATCAATGCACCGGTAGCTGCGATGGTCAGAGGAGCGGCCAATAATGCAGCACGGAGCTTAGCACGTTTTGAAAGAGGACGATTCATTGGGTAATCCTTTAGCGAAAGGTGGGATCAATCATTAGAAATGCAGCGAGTACCAAACGTAGTACTGAAAGAGACTGGCAACTCGCATCTGCCGAAGTGGATTGCACTGCGGCAACACTTAGGCGATCCCAATAAAAGCACGTGTCGTGCCGTCGGCGAAAACAGCCGCATTTAATCGCAATAGATGTGTAAAACACGAGGTTTGAGCGAATTTAACTTGTGCTGTCTTAATTCGTCCGAGGGACACAAATCCGCAGCGGGGCAGAATGCCCCAAGCAATTCTTTAAGTAGCGAAACTCGCCAAGAGTTTCGGGGGCATTGGCGCGTCCGAAACTCTCCGCGAGTTTCGCTACATGATTCATGAAACTCTTCGCGAGTTTTGCTACGTTTTGTCGATCCGGATTTGCGACTGCATCAATCGCGACTCAGTCAACCGCCACTTCTTGACTGCCCGAGATACGTGAGGTTATCAGGTACATCACGGGTGCCAATATCAGGACTAGCACCGTGCTGAGTGACAAACCAAATGCCAAACTGGTCGCCATTGGCGAAACCACTTGAGCTTCCTTGGAACGCTCCAGCAGGATCGGCAACATTCCCGCGACCGTGGTCACGGACGTCAATAACACCGCGCGAAAACGGCGTCTGCCTCCGTCGACGATCGCATCGCGAATGGGCATCCCCTCTGCAACGCGGCGATTGATAAAGTCGACCAAGACGATCGAGTCGTTCACCACCACCCCTGCTAACGCAACGATGCCAAAGATACTGAACAGCGTCAGTTCAATCCCCATCACGATATGGCCAAGAATGGCGCCGATAAAACCAAACGGGATGATCGACAAGATCAAGACGGCCTGCCAACACGAACCGAATTGGATTGTCAGCAGTAAGAACATCGCGCCAACGACGACGAAAAAACCGATCGTCAAACTGTTGACTGTTTCGGTGGTTTGTTCTTGCTGGCCCGCCCACTCCAATCGCACCCCTGGAAATTCTTCTTCGAAGAGAGGCACAAAGTTGGCTCGTAAATCCGCGACGACGTTGAACGCGTTGCCTTGCGATTCATCTACATCAGCCACGACGCCGATCGAACGCATTTGATTGACACGGCGGATTTCCGAATAACCTCGAGCGACTTCCACATCGGCGACTTCGCTCAGCGGTCGTTCGATCCCATCGCCGTTACGAATACGGATGCCACTGAAACTGACCAACGTATTGCGATCTTCGCGTGGATAGCGAACGCGAAGCGGTACTTCATGGCGTCCTCGTTGCAGTCGCATCACTTCTTCGCCGTAATACGATGCACGCACCGTACCTGCAACGTCGGCTAGCGAGATACCCATCGCCTTGGCATCGTCACGGACTTTCATGCGGTATTCCCACTTGCCTTGCCGCGTGTCCGTGGCAATGTCCGACACATAGGGATACTCGGCTAGTTTTGCTTTACAGCGGGCGATCGCAGCATCCATTTGATCCATATTCTCCGCCGTCGCCATCAATCGCATCTCGATCGGCAACGAAGCGGGCCCACGAGGCGTAGCACCGTAGGCAACCGCCTCCGCGCCTGGAAACCGCCCCGCGTCTTCACGCCACATGCGGACGATGTCGGCACTGGACACTGTCCGTTCACCAATATCGTTCAGTTGGACAAAGATGCCGCCGAGATGGCTTGCCGGAGCGACGCCCACCTCATCGCCTGACGAACCGACAGTTCGCTGCACCGCTTGCACAAACCCGTTCGGATCAGTCGTCAAGCCTTCGTCAATGGATCGTTGGTTGATGCGCCAAATTGCTGCCTCTAACCGTTTTGTCGCCCCGTCCGTGATGGCAACCGGAGTCCCATCGGGGTAGGTGATTTGGACCGTGATGAATCCGAAATCGATTTTGGGCAGCAGCAGAAACGGCACCATTCCGGATCGAACCACTCCCAACGACAAGATCAATAATCCCGCCGCCGCGGACATCACGATCGCCGGATTGCGTAGCGACACATTCAGAATCGGCGTATAAATCCGCTCAATGAACCAATTCAAAAACCGAGTCGTGCCTTGATTACTGCGGTGCAACAACCAAGCGATCGGCCGCAGTGGGAACAACACCCAAGTCAACGCGTCCAGGAAACGACTGCGTCGATGCGCCAGATGCGCCGGCAGGATCGTCAAACTTTCGACCATCGAAATGAACAACATCGCTCCGACGCAAAGCGGTAACACCACCGTCAACCGTTTGATATTTCCTTCGAGATACATGATCGGAACAAACGCAATCACTGTGGTCAAAATCGCGGTGATCACCGAGGGCATCACCTCGGCTGCCCCATCGATTGCAGCATCGCGGTAACTCTTGCCTCGTTCGCGATGAGCATAGATATTCTCGCCCACGACGATCGCATCATCGACCACGATCCCCAACGCGATCAAAAACGCGAACATGGATGTCATGTTTAGCGTCTGGCCACTTTGGTACATGTAGATACACGCGCCCAACAACGAAACCGGGATCCCCAGCGCCACCCACCATGCCAAACGCATTTCCAAAAACAGGGCCAGCACGAGGAACACTAATAGCAGTCCCATCCAGCCGTTGGTCGCCAACAAATTCAAGCGATTTTTGACGCTGGTGCTGCGGTCACGCATGTGCAGCATGCTGTATCCGTCAGGCAATCGAGCCATTTCATGATCAACATACTCACGCACTTCTTCGGAGACTTGAATCAAATCGTCGGCGCTAGTCGACTCGACCGACACCACCACCGCGGGTCGACCATTGACCTCGTTGATCGTGGCGTCCACGGCAAATTCGTCACGCACTAGACCTAGGTCACCGACCGTCAGCACCACGCCACCACTTTGGCTGACTAACGGTATGGAAGCAATCTCGTCGCCGATTTCGCTCTTGTCGCTGCCGCGGAGCAAGATTTCTTGGGACCGCCCTTTAAGCGTACCGCCCGGCAATTCGACGTTATTGGCTCGCACAATGTTGGCGACTTCACTCAGCGACAAGTTGTATTCGCGGAGCGTGTGCTCAGGAATTTCGATGTCAATTTGATAATCGGGAGCTCCCACCAAATCGGCTACCGAGACGCTCGGCAGCGCCAACAAGTCGTTGCGAACATGTTCGGCCACTCGCCGTAATTCCAAGGCCGCTTCGGCTACGGCTTCGTCGTTATTTCCATTTCCTGCACCCGAATTCTTTGGTCCCAGCACCGCCACCCGAATCGCCGTGGTGAAATTGGTGTTCAAACGAACGTCCGGTTTTTCCGCCAATTCAGGAAAGCTCGGGATTTGATCGATCAGAGTGGTGACTTCCGTCAGTACTCGCTGCGCATCCGCTTGCTTGGTATCGCTGTCCAATTCGAGCGTGACGCTACCGATCCCCTCGCGAGCCGACGAGGTCATTTCGTCAATGCCGTCGACGGTGCGAATCGACTCTTCGATCTTTTCCAAGATGCCCTGTTCGATTTCATCTGGGCTGGCTCCCGGATAGACGACCGAAATATTGACGACGTACAGTTCAAAGTCGGGCCAGAACTCACGTCGTAGCTGCGTTAGACTCCACGCACCGAGTAGCAGCGTGCCGAGCATAATGACATTCATGGCCTGCCAATTTTTGACTGACCAAGCGATAATCGATTTCATCCGGCTGCCTTTTCTGACTCGAGGGCCGAAGCGTCGTCGGCAATTCTGGCGGGCGTGCGGCCCGCCTGACGTGTCGACGGTCCCGTGGTCATGACCGGCATCCCCTCTTTGGGATCGCTGACCGGCGAAACAATCACTGCGACCTGCGCGGCTGTGGTGGTCGACGTTAGCAGTGCCGAATCAATTTCAGCATCGACAATCACACTCTCATTCATGCGGCTCACCACTTCGACTGGCACCACGCGAAGCTTTCCCGCGACGTCCAACCAAATACGATTTCCTGGACGAATCGCCACCTCGTTGACGCGGTAGAGTGTTCGTGTGG
>CAXBHV010000685.1:0-4702 GCA_963974855.1 uncultured Rhodopirellula sp.
CCGTCCGCTTCGTCGCCAGGGCAGGGCACGCATTGAGCATCTCCAAAGCGTCTGGAAGCCGACGGTCACGGATCAGTTCAATGAAGGTCTCGATGTCCTGCAACGTTTTCTACCTTGTGGTTTCAGAGTGCGGATGACAAAGAATGATGCCTGACGCCTATTATTGAGTTTCCGGCTGAAGCACACCACGACTTTTTCGCCAACGATAGGTCATCAGGCCAACCAGCGTTAAGAATCCGCTCCAAAACAGCAAGCCGAAAAAGTCGCCCAATCGATAAGGCACCAGCGGTTCAAAGCGAGACGGACCTAGCAATCCGATCAGCATAACGACCGCGCAGCAAACGTCGTATCGTCGAATATGTAGTCTTCGCTTTTGATGTAGCGTCCAAAGCAAAGCGGCTAGCGGGCAAAGAACGATCATGACCGCCCCAAACACCATCAGCATCAGCGGGGCGATGTCAAAATCATGGCGAACATTCGAAACCAACAGTGAATAGCCGATTGCGACACCGACCACAGCGAGAACGATGGCGATTTTTGTGTCCCGAGTCAGAATCATGACAATGTCTTTGTTGGTGCGTCCAGACTTAAGCCGAATAACGACGGCAATCGCCGGAAAAAGATTTCGGTAGAAAAATGGAGGTAGGAAGAGAATGCACTTAACACTCCCACTTTCAATTATCCTGTCGCACTAATTATCCTCGCTTACAAAAGCGTAGGACAGACGAGTGGTGAAGAACGATAATGATTACAGGGGCCCGCATGCTCGCCAATCTGGTTAACGCATTTGGTATCTGCATTCTAGTAATCACGTTGTCTAGGTGAGCATCCGAGTGTCGCTGACCCCACAGACTTTTCGTTTAATCGGGTTTGCGAAAGCAGACACGAATATCGCCATGCCAATCATCGCACCGATCATCAGTCCACCGAACAGGGAAATGATTCTCGCGAGCATGTTGTTGTCCGCGACTAAGACCGAGATGGCACCCGCGGTCACGATGGCGGAGAGCAAGATCAGGCCAACCATGAACTTTTTAGAGCACAGAAAACGCTGGCGATCGGTCGCATTCTTTGTATGGCGAGCGTAATAGTCGGAGATCGATTCACCGGTATCGGACCATTCATATTCGGAAATCGGAAACATTGCGTTGCAGCTCGAACATTGCGTTTGCTCCATGCTGGACATCGGGTTGGAAACCAGTTCAAACGACTGTTCGCCAACCGTTGTCTCGTTCCCACATTTGGTGTGCCGGTAGGTTCGTGATTCGGGAATTTGCTGTTCGACCATGGTGCACCTTTGTTGTGGTGATGTACTGTTTCAGCCAGATAAGGCCCGCGATGTGCGGGTAGAAAGCTTCGACTTGCAAGTAGATGAGATTGGCGACCACCGCTGCTCCACTGAGCCGGAGGGCTATCCGTCCATTCCCGAATCGTCAGGTAAAGCCGCAAGGTGATATCGAGTCAGCCAGGCAACATAACCAACGTAAACGCCCACAATCGCGATTGCAAGAACGGACCAAAGGTATGCGGATGGCAAGCGATCGTTAAACGCATTGGACACAACCGGAACGGTGCCTGTCCATGCAATCGTTGCGGCATTCAGAACTGCGGCAACAAAGAACATCAAGCTCGCTAACATGAGAAGTCTCGGAGCAGGCTTCCAAAGATAGAGCAGCAAAAAATTCAAAGGGAATAGCGTTAAGCCCGCCGTCCCTCCAAACCGTGGCATGAACCATTCACGCACCGATGGGAATACAGTTGCTGCAATGGACCCCACAAAAAAAACACAGATCATTACAGCAATTGCAGCGATGTCGAACCGGCGAACGCATGCACATGGCGTGTCCGATGCCGCGATGACGACGCGAGAATGTTGATATGGGTTTGGGTTTATCAAATTTAATCGGACAGCGTTGGTGATCTGTGGTCGGTGGAAGCAAACATTGATCAGACCAATAAATCTTCAGGAGAGTCGAACGGTGTTTCCTTGAAAGTCGGCATAGGCTTTGTGTTCACCGTTTGCCATCGTTCTCTCAGTGTGGGGGGGCACGGTCGATGTCCGAGGATGGACTCATTCCCAAGGAAAGGCGAACGATCAGGAGGTAATGGAGGAAACAGAATTAAGGCGATCAATACCTCCGTTCGCGTTGCGTCCTCCTCTTCAATCCGAAACTAATCTCACCGTTTAAGTTCAAAATCGTCTTGGGGGCTGAGTTTACCCACATAGTTCTTTGTCCAGTACTCGCCGGCCGGGCGTCGGATTCATCCGCAATCAATGCATAAACGGCTCGTTTTTGCGAAGACAGAAGCCCGACGACGACAAGAGATTGTCCGTTGAAACACGCCCAACTTTGACCGCCAGATGCTCTTGATTTGCTCACCGGCTATCTGCCACCCGCTGCATAGGGTGCTCCCGGATTCAGATCCAATAGCTCTCGTTTGGGTTCAAGTAATGAATCCTCAAATTGGCAGCCCCATTTTGAATCAGGTTGCGTCCCAGCAACGGTTTGGCCAGACTCGATAACCGCACCGTTTTCAAAAATGTATAGTCCGGTATCCAACAACAACTGGCTAACTTTATTGGGGTCAAGGCCACGAAAATGACATTGCAGATCGTGGAGGCCAATTTCATCGAGTCCGCGAGTGTCCATAATCATATCTTTGGCATCAGAATTACTGATACTGAAAAACCGTACATTGAGCGAGCCAAGACGTTGAATCGGGGCCATTGAGCAGGACTTGAGGTAGGCGTCAGCGGCCACGATCTGCTGGGAATGGCCAAACGCTATAGCCTGTGGTTCGGTGACCTCAACAAACGCCTGCAATACGCCGTGGAATAATCGAATCCGTTCGGCCGGCGCTAAACCACTTGCCATCAGTTCGGTGACAAGACGAGAACACTTACTGGCACGGATGCGTTCGGCCGCATCGTCGCAGCACCACGATTGCTGGACGCGGTCAGCGTACGCGGCAGGGTCGGTTGGCTTGTCAGTGGCGAGAATCGCAGTCTGCGGCGGAACCACCCCGTCTTTGTATTGGACGCTGTGATTTTTATGGAAGAATAGCAACGATCCACTACCCGAATCGGATGTAGGTGATTCGATCCCAGAATCGAGTAGCTCCTCCGCTCGCGAAGCAATCTCACCCGCGTCGTACGACGGTGTCGAGGTGTAGTGAAGCTCCGCCATCTGCATTGACATCGACAATTAGCCTTTTGCTGCAAAACGCACATCGTAATGGGGCGGCAGCGTTACGTGTGATTTCAGAATTCGCCGCTCACGTTCACTCAATGGTTAGCATCTACGCGAAGTCAACTTTACTTGTGTTTGTTAATCTCGTCCAAGGGGACCGGATCTCGTTCGCGAAGGCTTGCGAGTACTTTTTGTGTTTCTTCAGTGGGGAAAAATGGTTCAACCATCAGATCGGTGACGTCGACCGTTTCCACACTCTTTCCTAGAAAAACAAAATCCCATTTCGACACGACCACGTCGACTTTAGCCTGCTTTGCGATCTCAGGCATCTTCTCCTTGATCGTTTCCAGGATATCGTGAACCGGCCAAGTGCTGAAGGCTTGTTTATGAACCAGGCCTTGTAACGCTTGGCCTTCGGCTTCAAGTTGCTTGATCCGTTTCTCGTCGCCCGACGCCTTGGCATCCCTGAGATCAGATTGCATTTTTGCAAGACGTAGCTGAAATGCTTGAGAGCGAACATAAGCAGTTGCGACAAGACGAGAATCGAATGTCCCAACCCGGACTCTCGACGGATCTGACTTCGTTTCTGATTCCTGTGCCGAAATTCCTGGGCAAGACAACAGCCCCGAAAGCACGCAACCAACAGCAATAAGTTTTCCAAATAGCCCCATCGGAATGTCTCCTTGATGCCAACGCCAAGATCACCCGACACGAACGGAAAGGCAACCATTTGGAAAGCGTTGTAGTATGCTCGGTTGCTCCGCCATCGTTCGTCAAGCGTTTAGCATGACGATTCACCGCCGAGCAGTCCTAGGCTGAGTCAGTGTATCGCCGACGCCATCGCAAATCAAATCGACCGTGCGAGGGACATTGCAGCACGGTAATCGATGCACGCCCTGCTGCAGAATGGTCGAACGCTTCTCATCACCGCTGGCAAAGATCGATGTGCGGTTCACCAGACGACACAAGCTGGCTGAACCCAACGCCGCGATCGCCCTCCGGCACGGCCCGCAATAGCACGCTTCGTCCCTGCTGCCTGACCACAGGCAAAAAAATGTGTGACAGAAATATGAAGGCAGAAAAACAGGGCTCGCTACTCTGTCATTTTAATTTTTCTGTCGCACCAATCTTTCTGACTGAAAAACGCGGGACCCTAAACATGTTAGAACAGCATAACGGACTGTGTTTGGAGCGCCGGCGTTAAAAATCGCCTACTCACAATCGGAATTGTCCGAATGGCATGGACCCACAAGATCTAGGACAATGAAAATTCCTTCCGCACGAGTTTGTCTCGGCGGAGGAAGCAACTGGACGCTACAGAGGAACTCTGATGCACTGCAGGGCTCTGCTTCGAATTGACGTGACTTATAGTTGCGTAATTTTACTGCCACCTCTCCCCCCAGACTTTCGTTGGGAGAGAGGTCCAACGGAGCCTTCAGCGACGTTCGGGTGAGGAGGCCGACCGAGCAAGCCACTCGCCGACGATAACGCCGTTTGCACCGGAACGGCTC
>CAXBHV010000686.1:0-4689 GCA_963974855.1 uncultured Rhodopirellula sp.
GCGAGTGTAGGATCAGCTGCAAGAAGAAGAAACTCGGGAGATTCGTGAACGGCGTAGCCTGAAGGCAATGATTGTGCGAGTCGATTGAGCCAGTGGCGAGCGACTAACGTCCAAGTATCGTCATACGCAGCGACATCAAAATTGGATTCGACCCAAGCAGCGATCGTGTCCCAATTTGGACGCGGTAAAGATTCGCGTATCTCAATGGCGTCAGGGATGAGCGAAAGCAGGTCTTCCATCGGATAAATCTTAGTTGCCGAACTTGGTTGTATATGACTAGGGGACGTGCTTTCGAGTCGCGAGACTCCACGCTGGATGCTTGCTGATTTTAGTCTGTTTTTGCTGGCGAGGTACATGCTTGGGGCGGCAAAATTCTGTGGTGTAAACATCGGCTTTCTGATCAGCGACTTCATTCATTGTTGGCGGGGTGCCAGTCCCTTTCTTTTGAAAGGAACGGACGCAATGCGATTTTGACAACCGAATGCGGGACAGGCGAATCGTCGCTCTGAATTCATTCGTCGGTCCCCCATTCGTCTGTCAAAAATTGCTCATCGCTCCCTACAACTTGCTCACTCTCGCACGCTTAACGGCGCGTTGCCTGACACACTTGCTGATTGCCAAGAGGTTATGGGACGATTGTCGATGACGCTGTTTGCTGCGGGTGAATGAACGCTATCGGCTTGGAAAGCCGAGCGACAATGTTGCGCGAATTTTATTTCGATTCTCAGTTGCGATAGCGACACCAGCAAGTCTTGCTAGGTGCTTTCATCGCTATCGCGACTGAAAAGGTGGCAACGACAGACGAATCGTCGCTCTGAATTCATTCGTATTTCCCCCCATTCGTCTGTCAAAAAAACAATCGTCGCTGCCTACAACGCGATCAACGGCGTGCTGCCGATCAAGCGGCTTTGCGTTCGGAAGAAAGACCGCCAACAGCTTGGAAAGCTGAGCGACATTGCTAGCATTCTCGCTGGGACACTGGCAGATAATCGATATAGATCGCCATGCTTTCCTAGGCCCCTTGTTTTATCCAGCCTGATGTGTGACACATACATGGGCATACGGACATCCCATTCCTTGGAAAACAAGCGTGCTGCAAATGACTCGACTAGGTCTTTTTCAACGTCGATCCATTTCCAACCTCCTCCCCCTGCCTAAATCGGCCCTGCCTAAAACGGCTCGCCGCAAAAGTCGGCGGCGTTTGGCAGTCGAGCTGCTTGAGCACCGCCGCGTGTTGGCGGTCGCGGTCGACTTGGCAACGATCCAAGGAGTCGTGACCAACAGCGGCGATAACGTCGACGGTGCCACCGTCCAGCTGTACCGCGACAATGGTGACAACACGTTTGACATTGCTACCGACACGTCGGTCACCAGCACAATGACTGCGGCCAATGGCCAATATCAATTCCCGCGTCTGACAGCGGGTTCGTACTTTGTGCGTCAGCTCGCACAAACCATTGATGGACGCTCGTTATCAGAACAGGTCACTCCGCTGATTTCGATCAGTGGTACTGCGGTGCAGGGCCAGATCATCCAAACGATCGATGGCTTCAATTCGGCGGCACAGAGCGTCTCGGACACCACGGCGGACGGCAATCCGGTGGTCAGCAGTGTGGCAGCACCCCAAGTCATCGGCGGCGAACGTGACTTGTTCGTCAACAAAACGAGTGCGACCGGTTCGATTCAATTGAGTGTTAACGATCCGCTGCTTCCCGATTTGTTGTCGTTTGACTCCGCCCAACTCGGCGATGGACAACGGCGGATTTCATGGGACGGGCCTGACGGCACCGCATTGACGATCGATGACACCGGGCTCGCCGGCATCGACCTGACACAATCCGGGACCGCGGCAGGCGTTCGATTACAAGTCGGAGCGGACCGCGCCGGTGGAACCGCCATCGTCCGCATCTATTCCGATGACGGCGACGGGGCAACGGCAACACGATTCAGCACCGCGACGCTGGCCATTCCCGATACCGGGGGGACTCCGTCGTCGGCAGAATTTTTGCCGTTCACATCCTTCGTTGACGGCGGCGGGGGTGTCGCGGATTTAAACAGTGTCGGCGCGATCGAGATCGAAATCAGCGGCAGTGCTAACGTTAACGGCACCGTCGAATTGGTCGGCACGATCGGGCCTACGGTGATCGTTCAGAACATCGTCAATGTCGAGAGTGCCGATCTTTCGTTGACCAAAACGGTTGACAATGCGATGCCGTCGGTCGGCCAAGACGTGACATTCACAATCACGGTCAATAACACGGGGCCGAGCAACGCGACCAATGTTCAGGTCAGCGATTTGTTGCCTGCGGGATTGACGTTTGTCAGCAGCACGCCTTCACAGGGAACTTACGACGAAGTCACTGGGATTTGGAATGTCGGCTCGATCGTAAACGCCGCCAACGCCACCTTGGCGATCGTGGCCACGACCACCGGGCCCACTGCCACGACCAATACGGCTCAGGTCAGCCAAGTCGACCAGGCCGACCCCGACAGCACTCCGGGCGATGATGTGATTGGCGACGACGATTTGGCTAGTGTCGACGTCTCGCCGCAGCAAGTGGACGTTTCGCTGAGCAAAACCATCGACAACGCGACACCCAACGTCGGTCAAAACGTGACGTTCACTGTCACGGCCGCCAACCAAGGCCCCAACACGGCCACCGGCGTGGTCGTTCGTGACGTGCTGCCCAGTGGAATGACACTCGTCTCGGCGACACCCAGCCAAGGCAACTTTAATACCACCTTGGGATTGTGGAGCGTCGGCTCGATCACGGTCGGGGCCACTCCGACGCTGACGATCGTGGCCAGCGTCGATACGATTGGTCCTCGCACCAATACGGCCGAGGTGACTGCGGTCGACCAGGCCGACATCGATAGCACGCCGGATAACCAAGACGCAACCGAAGATGATCAAGCTAGTGTCGCACTGGACACCCCGATCGCAGATCTTTCGTTGACGAAAACCGCCAGCGATCTGCGTCCCAACGTGGGCGATGCACTCAGCTTTACGATCACGTTGGCTAACGCTGGCCCTGCCGACGCCAGTGGCGTGACGGTCACGGATGTGCTGCCTGCCGGAATCGCGTTTGTTTCGTCGACCGTGACGGCCGGCGACTACGACGCATCGACTGGTATCTGGACGGTAGGTGATGTGGCGGTGGGGACAACGCCAACGTTAACGATCAACGCTCGTATCGAAGCCGCCGATGTAGTGAGCAATACGGCTCGAATTGCGACATCCAATCAGTTTGACCCCAACAGCACGCCGGGGAACGATGTCGAGAGCGAAGACGATCAAGAGACGATCACCCTAACGCCTCGCACCATCGATTTGTCACTGACCAAGACGGTGGATGTGCCGCGACCGAGCATCGGCCAGAACGTCGTCTTTACCATCACGGCAGCCAACGCAGGGCCCGACACGGCTACCGGCGTCGTCATCTCGGACGCCCTTCCCACCGGATTGACGTTCGTGTCGGCAAATCCCTCGCAAGGAAACTACGTCGCGGGCAGCGGGTTATGGACAGTGGGCGACGTCACCACGACCGACACACCGACCCTGGAAATCACTGCCCAATTCACTGCTACGGCAAACGCGACCAACATCGCCCAAGTCAACGCGGCGAACGAATTCGATATCGACAGCACTCCTGGCAACAGCGTCGCAAACGAAGACGACCAGGCGTCGATCAGTGTCGTGCCGGCCAGTGCCGATCTGTCGCTGACCAAGACCGTCGATACGGCCACGCCGAATGTGGGTGACACTGTCACGTTTACGATCACTGCCACCAACGCTGGGCCAGACGATGCGACTGGCGTGGTCGTGCTCGACTTGTTGCCTGGCGACACCACATTTGTTGACGCGGTGGCGTCGAGTGGCAGTTACGACGAAACGACCGGCCGATGGACGGTGGGCACGTTAACGTCGGCGACTCCTGCAACGCTGACCATCCGTGCTAGAACGTCTTCGACGAACCTGGTGACGAACACGGCAGAGATTATCGCTTCCGATCAATTGGATCCCGATTCGACGCCGAACAACAATGATCCGACCGAGGACGATCAGGCCGTTGCCACGCTTCAGTCGCAGCAAATCGACTTGTCGCTGACAAAAACGATCGATAATGCTCGTCCAAACCTGGGCGACAACGTGACCTTTACGATCACCGTCACTAACGCAGGTCCCTCGGGTGCGACGGGGGTGGTGGTCACGGACACGTTGCCCGTCGGGTTGTCGTTGGTCAGCAGCACGCCGAGCCAAGGCAGTTTCAACACCACGACGGGAGCGTGGAACGTAGGCGAGTTGACACTGAATGGCTTTGCCACAGCGTCGATGCACTGGGCAGCGCGACCAATACGGCTCACGTCACGGCAGCCAATCAAGTCGATGTCGATTCGACCCCAGGCAACAACGTGGCCAGCGAAGACGATCAAGCGAGCGTCGATTTTGCCGTCCCGATCGCCGATCTCGCGCTGACGAAAACCGCCAGCAAGTTGAATCCCAATATTGGCGAGAACGTTACTTTCCGGATCACGCTGCGTAACACCGGCCCCGACGAGGCGACTGGCGTTCGCGTCACCGACATCCTGCCCGCGGGATTGGCGTTTGTGTCGACCAGTTTAAGTACCGGCAGCTACGATCCGTCGACCGGGATTTGGAGCGTTGGTTCGGTTGCCGCCAATGGCAGC
>CAXBHV010000687.1:0-4685 GCA_963974855.1 uncultured Rhodopirellula sp.
CTCGCCTGAGGCAAAGGTTGCTGGATGGTACGGCAAAAATCACTTGGTGATGTTCGGTGAATATGTGCCTCTGCTGCCGAGCATCCCCGGTCTCCGCGAGTTGATCCCCGCTGGCCTAGGCGTCACGCCGGGTGAAGGGGCGAGCGTATTCGAGGTCAACGATACCGCCATCGTGCCCTCGGTCTGTATCGAGACCGCAGTCGAACGAGTGATGGTCAACCATCTGAGCGAGCTGTACTCGAACCAGACTCGTGCCGATGTGATTGTCACAGTCACGAATGATGGTTGGTTCGATGATTCGAGCATCTTGGAGCATCATCGACGCTGTGCCCAATTGGTGGCCGTCGGCACGCGTCGGCCGGTTCTTTCGTCAGCGAACAATGGACCCACTGTATGGATCGATAGTTGCGGTCGCTTGGTGGAATCTTTGCCTGCAGGAACCGACGGCGCGATCGTCGCCACTCCGCTTCGTGATTCGCGAACGAGTTTCTATGTTCGGATCGGTGACCTTCCGGCCAAGTTGCTGGCAGTGGCGTGCCTGGTCGTCCTGACATCGATCATCGCGGAAGCCAACTCGAGGCGAAGAGCGCGACTGCGGGAAGCCAACGTCGCGACTGCCGCCGAGTAAGCGAACCGTCGACTTCGGAACGAGCGGAGAATCACCCTCTGGCGGGTGTCACTACGGGTAGTAATAAACGGCCCGTTCGTAGGGCGGATTGCCAACGCCGTGAAGAATTTTTGCGATGCAAATTACGGCATTTGCGTTTCGTAGCGTGGATTGTAGGCGCGCAAATGCGAATCACCACCTTCTGGCGAAGGTAGCTACCAGAAAATCGTTCACTGCATTAGGCGGATTCCCCGGAACGGATTGAGAAAACCAAGCACCGAAGCCATCCCTTCAGGGGGGTGTTTTGTGCGAATTGAGGCGAAGCAGCAGCCTTTACGAAGTTGATCTTGCTCAATAATTCCCGCAAATTTGCGATTGGTTGCACCCTATGAGCAGGTTGTGGTTGTCGATCTTGGGCAGTTTTGCTCACATACTCCCCTGCGACTGTGCGGCTAGCACTGTCGATCCTCGTATGCACCTCGCATCTGGAACGGTTTCGCCAATGAATCGGCCGGAAACGTTTGCACCTATGCTTTAGGAAATAGACACATTGAGTGCCAATTGCATTGAATCCGATACGGAAATCGAATCGTGGCAAAAGCCTACTACCAACGAAAACGAAACACGGTCCTCTGATCAGCAACGCGCGTTGGATCGAGAGTTGTTGATTGCCAGTCGTGAATTTGCGGTCGATCGTCCTCTGCAGAGCTGGTGGCATCTAACCAGCACGATGTGCGCGGTGCTGTTTTTTGCTGCCGTTGCTGGACTAGGACAAGCCGTTTGGTTGCGATCGCTCGCGAGCATCTTGACCGGACTGACTCTTGTCCGCATGTTCATTTTGTATCACGACTATCAGCACAACACGATTTTGACCCGTTCAAAATTAGCCAAAGTGATTTTGAATGTTTATGGCAACCTAATGTTGACGCCTCCGAGTGCCTGGAAACATTCTCACGATCACCACCATCACCACAATTCAAAATTGTTCGGAACCGATATCGGCTCGTTTCCGATCATGACAAGCGAAAATTACCGCAAAGCATCGCTGCTGGATCGCCTAAGCTACCGCATCGCTCGCAATCCATTGGTTATCCTGATGGGTTACTTCCCTGTTTTTCTTTACGGCATGTGCATCCACACGGCCCACCGCGACCCTCGTCGCCACTGGGATGCGTTCACATCAATGCTGTTGCACTTCGGATTTATCGCTGCATGTTGGTGGTTCACTGGATGGGTAACGACAGCGTTCGTGTTTCTGTTACCGGCGTGGATCGCAACCTGCATCGGCACGTACCTGTTTTATATCCAGCACAACTTTCCCGATGCAAAGATTCGTGACGGCGACGAGTGGAGCTACACTCATGCAGCGCTCCAATCATCAAGCTTGCTCGAGATGGGCCCGGTGATGCACTGGATGACCGGCAATATCGGCTACCATCACGTGCATCACCTGAATTCGAAGATCCCATTCTATCGCTTGCCCGAGGCCATGAAGGCGCTTGAGCCGCTGCAGCAGCCCAAGAAGACATCGCTAAAAATTCGCGACATCATTGATTGTCTGCAGCTGAAGTTTTGGGACGAAGAGCAAGATCGCTTGATTACGTATGCCGAGTTCAAGGCGTTGTAAAAGAACGCGTCGTCCAAGAGCGTGAAAGTGCTAGCGGCGGTGTGGCGGCGTCAACCGATCCAACGCCTGCTTGGCTGGCAACAGGTCAACCATCTCGCGGTCTCGCGAATCGAGTTCCTCGTAACGCTGTAGCAAAGTGGTTGCATCTTCGTCTCGCGACCACGCTTTGCGTCGGACCGTTTCTTCGGCCCAGTAACGCAGCGTCACGCCTTCCATCATTGGATTGCGTGGATCTCCCGCGATCGAATCCAAGACGTCGCGGTCGGCATCCGAGAGGATAATCTCGATCATCGACAGCTCGGCAAGCGTCAAAGGACCAGGGCGATCATTGAGTGAATTTCCGGATGTCCCCCGATCACTGGGACCGCGATCACTGGGACCGCGAGAAAAACCGAACCGTCCCCCTCGGCCATCCGGACGCCCCTGGTCACCAAAAACCATCGCTCCGATTGCCATCAACTCGGCTCGCTCGCTGTCCATGAACTGCTTTAATCGCGAGACAAACGCTATCGCACCTGGATCGTTGTCTTGCAGACGTTGCTTCAAGATTTGATGTAACGCAAACGCAATTCGCTCGATCGTATCATCCGACAAATTTAAGCTCGAACGTTTCGACATGGCAAACTGAGTCTTGTCGATCGCTTGCTTGATCGCGTCGCGTCGCTCATCCAAATCATCGGCTTCGATCTTATCTCGCAAATCGCTCGAGAGTGTTTCTCGCCAGGCAGAATAAATCTGCATGGTTTCCAGCAAGACCTCGGCATTGGGCTGCGATTGTACCTTTTCTGCAGTCTGACGAATTCGCTGCTGGTCCTTTTCATCCAGACGTGTGAAGCGTTTCCATCGCGAATCTAATTGCGAACGATCGACCAAAGTCAATGATTGGATCAACTCTTCGCGTTGCGAGACCTCGGCTGTGGCCACGATGGGTTGGGGAGGTGACAGGTCGCCGATTTCTTTCATCGCGGCAACCATATTGGTCCACGAGTCATTGAGCGCCAAATCACGCATCAGTTGCAAGTCGTGACCGTAGTAGTAGGCATCGATATTCTCTGCGATCGCAAGATCTTTCAATTGCGATTGGTAATCGGAGCTCCGCACGGCGTAGATCGTCACCGCAGAAATCAATGCGCCTAGAACGCACAACCCCGCAGTGGCCAATGGCCAGCGGTATCGATCGACGAACATCCGCGAAGTCGAGCTTTCCGTTTTTGGTTTGACGATATCCGAAACCACCAACTCGAGCGTCGATTCCACCAGCTTTTCACAAGGTATCATTGCGGGGAAATCGTCTAGATAATCCCACCCTTGCTGCAAGTCTTGCAATCGTCGTCGCAGCTCTTCGTCGTCCAATAATCGATTCTCGAGTTGCGTTCGCGAATCGTTATCGAGCTCACCATCGACATAGGCAACGAGCAACTCGTCGTCAGGTTCGAGTGGCGAGTCATCGGTCAGCAGGTTCATGCTCATGGTCCCACCTCCTTAGGGATGAGTCCCGAGTCGATATAAGGTTGCAGCATCTCTTTCAAATTGACTCTTGCTCGGCTCAGCAGCGACTTCACCGCTTTTGGCGTCAACTCCATCGTTTCGGCAATTTCGGCGTAGCTCATGTTTTCGAATCGCGATAGCATCAAAGCCATTCGCTGACGCTCACTCAATGACTCTACCGCCTGACGCACAATTTCGGCACGTTCACTTCCCTCGCTGAGGCGAGTGGGCATCAATCCGCTCGCTTCCAGCGCGGTCGAGGCCAACAGTTGTGCATTGCTAGGTGAATCGTTACTGCGAGGCGCATCGACTTCGCTGACTTCGCGGCGACGCGACATTGTTCGGGCAGAGTTGCGGGCGACGTTACCTGCGATCGTGAACAGCCATGTCGAAAATTTCGCTCCTGGCTCGTAGCGTTTTCTCGCACGATAGACACGCAAGAAAACTTCTTGCGTTAAGTCTTCTGCCAATTCGTGGCTCGGTCCAAGTGTGTGCATCAATCGCACCAATCTTGCCTCGTACCGTCGCACTAATTCCTCAAAGGCCCCAGCATCATCATCACGGACGCGCAGCATCAATCGAACGTCCGGATCGGACTGCTGATAACGCATCGCAGTGGAATCGCTTACGGCCAAACCAACATTTTGGGAATAAAGGAACGAAAACGGTCTATCTGGTGTTAGTTTAGTATGTTCGCGATCTTTGGGGATACCTTCGTGGATCGCTTGTTGAATTAACCCAAGATTTGCCCTGTAGGTTCCGCAAAAAATGGAAAGAACGGCCCACACAACGCCCCGAGCAACGTTTTTTCCCGGCTTATACTGCAGTTACCTCTCCACCGACGAAGGGGGCTGTTTATTTAATTGCCCGTCTTGGCCAACGCTGTGAAGCATTTCGTAGCGGAACTCGTCAAGAGTTTCGGGGGTAGCTCGCTGTGGATCGAAAGTCTTGACGACTTCCGCT
>CAXBHV010000688.1:0-4685 GCA_963974855.1 uncultured Rhodopirellula sp.
TCTTGTTCGAGCCGCTTGTGACCGGGGACCTCCATGCGGTGCGAATTGAGACCGAGTTGATGAAGGATCGTGGCATGCACGTCGGTGACATAATGGGGTTGCTCGACGGCGTGGAATCCAATCTCATCGGTCGCACCGTGGACAACACCCCCTTTCAGTCCTCCTCCAGCCATCCAGACACTGAATCCGTAGGGATGGTGGTCGCGACCATCGCTGCCTTGAGATCCTGGTGTGCGTCCGAATTCGGTTGCAAACACCACCAGCGTTTCGTCCAGCATTCCTCGTTGCTTTAGATCGGTCAGCAAACCCGCGATCGGGCGGTCGACTTGACCGGCCAATTTGCTGTGCATGTTCTTCAAATTGGAATGCTGATCCCAAGCGCCTGCGGCACCATCGCCGTGCATGATCTGGATGAATCGGACTCCTTGTTCAGTGAACCGGCGAGCGGCCAGTAGTTGCTGGCCGAAATCGCGAGTTTCAGGTTGGTCCAACCCGTACAGCTTATGTGTTTCTGCGGTTTCGCCATCGAACCGGATCACGTTGGGAACTGCGGTCTGCATTCGGAACGCCAACTCATAAGACTTCGTTCGTGCTTCCAGCGCAGCGTCGTGCGGGAACCGAGATTCGTTTAGCCGGTTAAGCTGGCTGACCAGATCAAATCCCAATCGCTGCTCACGGTCGGACACCTCTTTTTCAGCTCTGGCATAATCCAGCGGATTTTTGGGATCGACCTTCAAACCGACGGAGTCGTAGGCTGGCCCAAGATAATGGCCGTCGCGGCGATCAAAAAAACGTGGCCCCATGCTGATAAACTGGGGCAAGTTATCGTTCAAGGTCCCCAGGCCGTAATTGATCCAGGCCCCGATGGTCGGCACGCGTGGATCGAGCATGTGCCGTCCCGAGTGGAATTGCACCTGAGCGCCGTGATTGTCGTCGGTTGTCCACATCGATCGAATCACCGAGATGTCATCGATCCTTGAACCGATATGAGGAAACCAGTCGCTGACTTCGATCCCGCTTTGGCCATACTTTTTGTAGCCAATTTGCAGCGGATACAGTTTGTTGCGTTGTTGCCCATTGGCGTCGTTGACAACGACCACGCGAACGCGTTTAAGTTTCTCGGAATGCTGAACCTCGGCGAACGGAGTCTCTGGGATCGACATGCCAGCGAACTGATTCAGCGCCGGTTTAGGATCGAAACTCTCCATGTGCGAGACGCCTCCGCGCATGAACAACCAGATCACGTTCTTCGCTTTGGCGGGAAAATGGGGTTGTCCATCGGGGGACGCAAAACCGGCAGCCGAAACCCGGTCTTGTTGCAGCATCGAGGCGAGCGCTACTCCACCAAGCCCCAAAGCGGACAGTGTGAAAAATTGACGTCGTGGCGAAGCCGTGGCACACGTTGATTGCGACGGTTTGGAACGCGAGGGATTCATCAAGTCACCGGATGGAAATGAAGTCGTTATGATTAATCAGCGCATGCACCAATCTGGCACGCATGCGAGAGCTGAGCTCGCTGGCGGTGGCGCCGGAGTGCAGCTCTGCTATCTGGTGGCCGAATTCCGCGCAATAGTCGACCTCTTCCTTATTCGGCGAGCGTGCTAGAAGAGCAAAGAAAGCTCGCTCGACAAATTGTGCAAAACTCGCTTCGGGATCTTCGTCACTGATCCGCTCCGCGATCTGCTGCGATGCGGTCAAAGCAAGCTCGCTGTTGGACAGCGCGAGTGCTTGTTGTGGCACGATACTCTCGCTGCGGCGGTAACATTGCATCAAATCGGCGTCGTCAAACATTGTCAAAAACTTGTCTTGAGTGTCTGCCGAGTGAGTGAAATACAAACTCCGCCGCCGACTCTCGGGACCTGGCTTGATGCTCGGACCACCCAGTTTCAGATCCAACGTGCCAGCCAAATGTAGCAAGCTGTCCCGCACCGCTTGCGATTCCATGCGGCGAGTGTTCATCCGCCAGTAATAAACATTTGTCGGATCCGACGCCAGCGTGCTGGGGTCAGCCTCCAGCGTCGAACTGCGTAACTGGTAGGCCTGCGACGTGACCATCAAACGATGCAAGTGCCGGAAACTCCAACCCGATTCGATGAATTCCGATGCCAGGTAATCAAGTAGTTCGGCATGCACGGGGCGTTTCGCTTGCAGCCCAAAATCGAACACTGTTTCCACCAGGGGCTCGCCAAAATGCCGCAACCAGACGTGGTTCACCGCAACCCGAGCGGTCAATGGGTTATTGCGATCGATGATCCAGCGTGCCAGAGCGAGTCGGCGGCCTGTGCTTTGTTTGGGGTAGATTGCGGCATAGGCATCAAAGTTATGCGCGGGGGTTTCCAGCGCCTTGCGTGATCCACGAAGCGGCGTGTAGGTACCGCTACCTGCCGCGACTTTCTTTAACAGTTCGGCCGCCTTGGCCTGTTTCGCTTCTGCCGCTTTTATCTTTTTCTCGTCTCCTTGGTGCAGCAGTTTTTCGTACAAGGATTCGGCTTGCATCCACTCGGCTTCTCGCTGGGCAGCCCGTTGCGTCGCGGCGGCGATGGCTGTCGGGTCTGCGCCGGCATCGAACTGCAATTGGTCCGCCGCGACGATCGCGGAAATTCGCTCCGCGTCAGCCTTCGCGACATCCAGTTTTGCCACGGCCAACGCGACCGCTTTCTCTGTCGACTCGGCGGTCAACGCGGGTTGATTGCCAGCGGTTTTCAGTTCTATCTCCTCAGGCAGTGACCGCAGCGTGAGTTGATCAAAGGCGACGGCCGCATCGAAACCGGACACTGTCAATTGGCCTTCAGGACGGCGATCGGGCAGCTCGTAGGCAATCAAAAATGCGTCATCGAGCCAGACATTGACGAGGCGATCACGGACTGCGAAACGAAGTAGGTAAGACTTGCCGACTTTGAGCGTGACCGACTTCATCCCTTCGCGTGGATAGACGTTCTTGCCATTGCGTGCAAAAGCCACTTGCACCTTCTGGCCCGGTTCGTGTGCGCTGCTGTAAACGAAATTGTTGTATTTAGCATCTTCACTTTGATCAAAGCGAAACGTGACCGATTTGTACGTGCTGCCGCCAGTAACTTGGTAACGACACGTCAATTCGAAGTCTTGTGGCGGTGTGTTTCGCAGTTTTAGTTCATGCCCTTCGCGAGTGACCGCAGTTTGGTGTAGCATCCCGTCGCGGATCTCCCAACCGTCGCCCACGAGTTCCCAACGTTCGTCATCAAGTTGGTCAAAGGTTTCATCAATAAGGTCAAAATCACGCTGTGAGTCGGGCTGCGTCGCGGAAACGTTAGAAATCGCAGCCTCGTGACGCTGGCGAGCGGCGGTTAATTCGCTTTGCACAGCGGCGATCGCCTTTTGAGCGTCCGCAAGTTTCGCTTGTTGAACGTAATCCCGCGTACCCGGTGCGTAGGCGAAGCGGGGTAGGTCCACGGGTGTGATCGCGGGAGCGAAACTCGCCAAGATTGCGGGCACCGAAGGGGTAATTTTCGTCTCTTTGTCAGGCTTGCTCTCGTCGCCGCGGAGGTGCAAGAAGGTCTCCGCGTCGAGATGGTCGTCAAACACGCGGGGCAATCCATCGACATCAAAGTCGGTGACGCCCGCAACGGGATCAAGACGGACTTGATGCGGTTCAAAGATCGCCCGGAAACGATAGTAATCGACGTGCGTGATCGGATCATATTTGTGATCATGACACTTGGCACAGTTCAGCGTCAGTCCGATGAACGCCTTGGCGGTGTGCTCGACCGTCGAGTCAAGCCAAGTGGTGCGATTGAACAGATAGTAGTTGCGGGCGAGGAAACCGGTCGCACGCACGACATCGGGATCATCCGGTGCAAGCTCGTCTCCGGCTAGCATTTCAAGCACCATCTGGTCGTAGCCTTTGTCTTGATTAAGCGAGTCGACGATCCAGTCTCGCCAATGCCAAAGATGCTTCTGGCTGTACCGTAATTGGGCTCCCAGACCATACCAATCGCTGTAACGCCAAACGTCCATCCAGTGCCGCGCCCATCGCTCGCCATGCTGAGGGCTTTCAAGCAATTCGTCGACAATCATTTCCCATGGCCGGTCGTCACGCAGTTGCTTGGCGGTGGGCGGTAAGCCAACCAAATCCATGTACAATCGCCGCAGCGCAATCGATCGATCAGCCAATGGGATCGTTTGCAAACCATGTTCGCGTCGTTTGACGTCCAACCATTGGTCGATAGGATTATCCCTGGATTCGGACGCAGTCTCGGAGGCGAATTCAGGCAACTCAGGCCGCACAATCTTCTGAAAAGACCAGTGCGATTCAGGGCCCACTGGAATCTCTTCTTCCGGTGTGATCGCTCCCTCGTTGATCCAGGCTCGCAGCATCGCAATCTCATCCGCTTTCAGTGCTGCCCCATCTTCGGCTGGCGGCATGCGATCATCGGGATCGGCGATAATGCGTTCGATTAGTGGGCTGGAATCCGCATCGCCTGGATCGATCACCCCCGACTCGAGCATCAATGGCAATGTCTCCAGACGCAGATCACCCTCTTGTTTGAGCACCCCGTGGCACGAGTAGCATTTTCCCTCCAGAATTGGCTTTATTTGCGCCAGATAGTCAACGCCCGACGCCAGAGAGGCGAAACACATCGGCAACGTCAGTCCGACGAGGCAGATCACAACACGCATACCGGTCTCCTCCGCAATCTATACGGCGT
>CAXBHV010000689.1:0-4681 GCA_963974855.1 uncultured Rhodopirellula sp.
CGGCCGGGTCCCACGCATTACCCGGTGCCTTACGGCCCACGGCTCACCACTGCGAGTTGCATTTCGAATACATCAACAGCCTGCTAGCCACGGTTTTGTCACCATGCAACCGGGGCTCGTACGGGACCGCTAAAGCTTTGGTGTTGTTGCGATTTTTGGATGCGCTGGTTTTCTGCCACCTCTCCCCGACTTCGTCGGTGGAGAGGTAACTGCACTAAAACGCGGTAGAAAACTTTACGCACAACTCCGACAACAAGCCCAATGATTTAGCAGTCCAAGCTAACGCCGTCGGCTCACAGATAGGGGAGCAACAAAAAATTTGCACAGTCGAACTAGCGGGCTGTTGAATTAGAGTTTCTTGAACATCTGACGCATCGATCGCAACATGATCCATTACGCTCATCATTTGCTTCGCATCTCAAGGGAGAGTGAATCCGGCGCCCCCATCACGGCTTGAGATCCGTTATGCTGTGGTCACTCTCTCCCAAAGCGTCCCGCCACTCAATAGACTTTGTTAACGCCCCACCGCTAACAAAAAACGCTGAAATCCCGCCTATGACTGTTCACCAAGATTCGCTGCGTCATGTCGATCCGGAATCGCACCACGCCGCAAGTAGTGTTCGCATGCGAGTCGTCGCGGTCAGCGTGCTGATGGCATTCATGCTGTATCTCGACCGGGTCTGCTTGGGCGAGATCGTCAAAAGCAACTCCTTCCTCGGCGATTTCCCCGACGCCAGTAAAGAAGAGATTGGCGAGGTGCTCGGCGCGTTCTTCTTTGCCTACGCCCTTTTCCAAGTCCCCTCGGGGTGGGCCAGCGATCGGTTCGGCGGCCGTGTGATGCTGACATTCTATATACTTGCTTGGTCTTTGTTGACCGGATTATCAGGCATGGCTGGCACGCTTGGCGGGCTGTTGATGGCCAGACTCGCGTTTGGTGTCGTCCAGGCCGGTGCGTATCCGACCAGCAGTGGAGTGATTCGCCGCTGGTTCCACTTTCGTAATCGCGCGATGGCCAGCTCGTTCGTGTCGATTGGCGGCCGGTTGGGCGGTACGCTTGCACCGTTTCTGACCACGCTGCTGATTCTGCAGCTCAGTAGCTGGCGATATGTGTTGTACTTGTACAGCTTCGTGGGGATCGTTGCCGCAGCGGCGTATTGGATCGTCGTCCGCAACCGTCCCGAAGATCACCCTCGAGTCAATGCAGACGAAATCGAACTGATTGGCGAACTCGACACTGCCGAGCCCAAACCAGATGCACGCGACATCCTGCCAATGTTGTGGGCGATCATCAAAAGCCGTTCACTGTGGCTGAATTCGATTGCCCAATTTTGCTTAGTGTTTGGCTGGGCTTTCTTAATCACTTGGCTACCCACTTATCTGAAAGAAGAAAAAGGGGTCGAATCGTTTCTGGGGTCACTGATGGTAACCGGCGTGCTTGCGATCGCGATCCCGGGGCAATTGATCGGAGGTTGGCTCGGCAATCGAGCCGTCCGGTCGCTCGGGCATCGCTGGGGACGCATCGCTCCGTTGAGTGCGACCTGCTTTCTAGCAGCACTTGCTTACGTCGGATGCTCGAGTTTTGATTCGGTTTGGATGATCGTCGCCTGCTGTGCAATGGTCTCGCTGATGACCGACATTGGAAACCCCACGGTGTGGGCGTTCATGCAAGATGTTGGCGGACGCAACACCGCTGCGGTCTTTGGCTGGGGCAACATGTGGGGCAACTTTGGTGCCGCCGCCAGTGCGATCGCGGTGCCACGATTAATGACGATGGGCCGATCGATCGACGGAGTTTCTACCGATGGGCAATCGCTTGTTTTTCTCACCTGTGCGGGCATGTACATGATGGCGGGACTCGCCATTCTCGGTACCGACGCCACCAAACTGATTCGCCAACCCTCTACACCGCAACCCTCTACGTCTCAGGAATAAACTTAGCATGAAAATGATTTTCGATGCCCATCTGGATCTCAGCCTGAATGCACTGGAATGGAACCGCGATCTGCGGCAAACGGTGGCGAAAATTCGCGAAACCGAGCGCCCGCTCCCGCCACGTTTGAATGGTCAAGCCGCCGGCACCGTTTCGTTGCCCGAGATGCGGCGCGGCGGCATCGGGTTGTGTGTGGCGACTCAGATCGGTGGCTGCATGAAGCCTCGGTCGTATGTTGCCAATTGGGAGTCGCCTTCGCAAGCATGGGCGATGACGCAAGGACAATTGGCCTGGTATCGCGAGATGGAACGACTCGGTGAGATGGTGCAAATCACGGATCGCGATGGCCTCGAAACGCACTTGCTTCGTTGGTCTGATCCCGTTGCTGCAGCGGAGCGAAACGAACCGATCGGCTACGTTTTGAGTCTCGAAGGATCCGATTCCATCGTGACACTCGATCACCTCGAACTTGCATGGCAAAATGGGCTGCGTGCCCTCGGCCCCGCACACTACGGCATCGGACGTTATGCGATGGGGCATGACGTGCAGGGAGAATTTCCGGCGAGCGGAATCGAATTGGTCCGCAAGATGAATCAGCTTGGCATGATCCTAGACGTGACGCATTTAAACGAGCCCTGTTTTTGGCAAGCGATCGAAATCTATGAGAGCCCAGTGTGGGCAAGTCATCAAAATTGCCGTGCGATCGTGGACGATGTTCGGCAATTCAGTGACGCACAAATTAAAGCGATCATCGATCGCGATGGCGTGCTCGGTGCCGCCTTTGACGTCTGGATGGTCGTGCCGGGTTTTGTTCGCGGCCAATCGACCCCCGATTCCATCGGCGTCACGATGCAGCACATCGCCGACCACATCGATCATATCTGCCAGTTGGCGGGAAACACAAAACATTGTGGAATCGGCAGCGATCTGGACGGTGCTTTTGGCCGCGAGCAATCCCCCAGCGACCTTGATACGATCGCGGATCTACAATCGCTCGATTCGATATTGGCCAATCGTGGTTACAGCGATGACGATGTGTCGGCGATCTTTCACGGTAATTTTCTGCGAGTGTTACGACGGGCTTTTGGCTAAGCCGTGGGAGATGCGGGCGACTGGAGGCAAAACGGCATTTTGGCGTTCGTTGCTGTGCCCCTCGTTCCGCTGTATCTTAATCAGGTAGGTCGAGGATGATTGGCAATTGCACGTTTGTCCTCACGCCGCATGCGGCCACATCCCCACAAGGTATCCCATTATGAGAATCGTCATCCACGCTGGTCTCTTGTTTGTGCTCGCTGCACCTGTTGGCTGTGTCCCATCGACGTCGACATCCGACACGACGGCTTCCTCAACGCCAGGCGTCACGGCCGAGGAGGCGACACCTCGCGAAACGGTCGGCAAGACGACTCAGAATGTATTGGATCTGGAACAAGCCTTGCGAGACGGTGCGGAGTTGGCGAGCACCAAGATTGAATCGAAAAACCCGTTGATGATCAATGCGGAAGCCTATCGCACATCGGTTGGAAAGATTGGTGGGATGGGAGTCGAGCACGCAATTCAACTTCGCAACGCCCAGAGCATTCAAGATCCCAAGCCGCTAACACACGAAGTGTTTATGGCCGAGATCATCAAACCGGACCAACCCGATGGAATCCGATTGCCGATGCTGCCCTATTACCAAGAATATACGTGGGATCAAGCAAATCAAAAATTGGTCGTGGTCGATTTCCCGGCTAGAAAGGCGGAACGCGAAAAGCAACGTTAAAAACGTTCGCACCAAGTTGGTTGCATAGTACATCCAAGTAAAGCAGCAGTCGTTTTGTGAGCCGACGGTGTTAGCCGCGGGCCCGTCTTCTTTGGCACTAACCAGGTGTTTATTTCAGCGGAGCAGCGCGAGCCGCTACCAAAGTAAATGGCATTGGGCGTTTGCGGGCTGTCGGTTTAATCGAAATGTAAATGGTATTGGTGAGCCGTGGGCCGTGAGGCACCGGGTAATGTGTGGAACCCGGCCGCTCACGCGTCACGGCTCACTAAATCAACAGGCCGCTAGCCGCGGGCCCGTCGTTTTTGTTGAGACATGCCCACGGCTGGTACTGCGTTGCAGCTTGATTGTTGGGTAGCGAAACTCGTGTGAGAGTTTCGTCGGGTCCAGGGATTCAACGAAAGTCTTGACGACTTCCGCTACGACCAACCCTAATTTTAAGCCCTGACGAAGCAAGAACGCAATTTGACAAGTGACGTGGGATTCAAGCCGTAGTTGAGTGGGAGAGATGGTAATGAGCGAAGAAAACGGACCCGCTGCGGTCGCCATACTGGATACGGGCGGCTGTCATTTCATCAACTCACTCGATCCTGATACGGTGTTAACGTTATACGCGGTCGCGTCCGAGGACCCACACAACTGGGACGAGATGACCGACTTCTGGCCGCGATACCGGACGCCTGTCGTTTGCGAATTCCTCAGTGGACTGCCCGTCCAAAAAGTCGACCAGGCAACTGCGATGGAAACGATTCGGCAAACCGACGGCTGGATGGTGCTGGATCTGATTCAAAAACGGCTGATCACCGGCCGCAGCGTCCCCAAGATTGGTCGCGACGAAGCGTTTTCGATGGTCGATGAGGACAACAAAGATGCCCCATCTTTCCCGCTCAGCGTTCATTTGCCGCCGTGGTGGGAATTGCACGAACAGGTTGACGCCGACGTTGTTGATGCCGATCGGGAAACTCCGATCAACAAACCGCACGTCGACCGCG
>CAXBHV010000690.1:0-4678 GCA_963974855.1 uncultured Rhodopirellula sp.
GGATGTCTACCGAGAACTGGAAATCAAGATCACTTTCACGCAGTTGCCGGAGACTGTACATGGCTACTCTTTGGGAGGAGAGGTACGGATCAGCGATGACTTGGACGACCAGGAAGCATTTCGAGTCTTGGTTCACGAATTAGCTCACGAGTTGATGCACAAGGAAGCCGTGTTTTATCGCAGCTCGATGAAACCACTGGTGGAAACCGAAGCGGAAGCCGTGGCGTTCGTAGTCTCGACAGCTTGTGGCATCGATCATCTGGACCGCAGCGCCGACTACATTGCTCTACATCAAGGTGACTCAAAATTGCTAGGCGAATCCTTGACGAGGATTCACCAAACCGCTTCAAGAATCTTGGTGCTGATCGAGCAGCGAATCGGTGACCGCGAGTACGAACGTCATCTGGTACATGCTGCGTAATCAGTTTCCGTACAAACAACCTTGGGAATGTTGTCAACGAATAGTTGGCAACTTCCCACTTGCCGGCACACGGGCACCTGCGTCGACCGACGCGGCACCGCCCCCTTCCTCATATACTGTGGAATCAAGGCGCCGCGCATTATTATCTGAATGGACTAGCTTTCCGTTCCGTTGACGCCGAGGTAACGGTCGCTGCGACGTACAATCATCGTGGTACGCCCGTTCTGTTCGAGCGACTCGACGATTGAACGCGCGCTATTGGGAAGCGGCGGCCCCATCGACCTCTGCGAATAGGTTGTCTTTGCCAATATGAACCAAGTCGCCTTCGACGGTCGCTTGAACCCCGCAACCGGTAATGCTTTTTAAATCAGTCGCTGCTGGAATATCTCCCCCACTCCCATTCTTTTTCTAGAAAGTCGTGAAGAAAACGTCGGGGTCGTGCATCCAATGAGCATGAAAGAAGAGATTCCTTAGTGGGAATCCTTTGAAAGCTCTTGGATCTGTCCGCCATGAAACGTCGTCACACCAATCCCGCCGCTCGATTATTTGCTGCTTTTGCAGTGATCGCGGTGCTGTTGGCGTCTTCGTCGTCCGCTCGGGCGGGATCTCACGCGGCGAAACCTTGCTCTCATTTGTGCTGCCACTCGCAGCCGGTCGGACACAGTTGCTGTGACGGCGAGCCATCACACGAATGCCCCACGATGGCACCCTGTGAGACGAAGGTCTGGCTACCGCCGCGAACCTCTGGCGACGATTCGACGCCTCGCGGTTCGGATTGCAGCGACTTCTCGCGGATTATTTGGAAGACTGAATCGGTAGTTCTCGGCCGGTTGGTTTCGTTGGTCCGCCCCAACTCTCTGATTGATTGGCACATTCGTCTTCAGATTTAGCGGTTGGCTCTGCTTCGACCTGCGAAGCCAGACCCAAACCAAAAATGAAGATGTAACTGTTTCCAAATCGGTGCATGTCGATGTCGGCTGCGCCATCAATCCTGGAGTTTCCAAAATGTTAGCGACTGTATTTTCTGCTGTTTTGTTTGCCGTTTCGTTCGCCCCTTCGGGCAATGTTGATGCCGCCGCCTCTGCTGAGCCGACGTGTTGTGCCAAGCATGCGTACTGCTGCACGGTTCATGCACCATGCTGTGGCAAACATGCTGAAGTTAATGCGACCACATACGAATTTTCGAGTGCAACTTCTCAACCCACCTGCTGTGCTAAGCGTGCTTATTGCTGCTCGGTGAACGCACGGTGCTGCGGGAATCACGCTGAAACGAAATCCGCGACCGGCGATGTCGCCAGCACCACAGGTCAACCGACCTGCTGTGCAAAGCGAGCGCACTGCTGCAGCGTTGGCGCTGCCTGCTGCGGCAAAGAGTCGGCAAGTGCCACGGAAGTCGAAGCTGCTGAACTCAGTTAATCGCTTCTGATTGCGCTGCATCCCACATCAGCCGGGCGAGCCTGAAAACTCGCCCGGCTTCTTAATTTAAGGTGCCATGATGGACACGTTCAAAAACCGATGGCATCAGTTGCCGATTAGTCGGCAACTGCTTGTTCTCGTCAATGCGATTCTCTTTGGGTTTGTCGTTTCGTTTCTTGTCGTTGACTACCGACTGCGGATGGATCGGCATTTGAACGAGAAGCAGATCGCGTTGACCGAAGAAGCAAAAACGATGTACGAATCACTGTTGGTCGCCGAAGCCCATGGAGGTGTCGCGATTCAAGATTTGGTTGACAACGTCTGTGCTCGAATGAACACAGACGATTCGCCCGGTCACCATATTGCTGCGGATTGGCGAGGCCTGCCATACCAAGCGATCTCTCATGGGCATGCTTCCGACGAAATGCTCTCTGCCATGCGTTCGGCTGCTGATTCAATAGGTACGGAATCGAATGCCAACGGCTCACTCGTTGTCGGGCCTTTCACGGGACCCGCGGGGACTGTCTACATTTCCGAGAAGCGTTCAGCCGTTGTGGGAGCAACACGTCGCTCGTTGTTGATCCAGATGTTTGCCGTCTTGTTGCTCGGAGCGATTGCAGCCTTCGTGGTCAGTGCGGTGCTGCGGCAATTGATCGCCAAACCGATCCAAGGTTTCGTTTCGGCGCTACAGGGTGTTGCGTCCGGGAACCTGAGCGTGATTGCACGCACGCGAAGCTGTCGAGAACTGAGTTATCTTGCCGATCAGATCAATGCAATGACTGAGGCGTTGGATCACGCTCAGCGGGACCACCGCGTTCACATGGAAAAGGCACGCCAGATTCAACAGAACTTACGCCCGACAATGAATGGACTGATTGGAATCGACGTCGCCGAGCTGTTTGAACCGGCCGACGATGTTGGCGGCGACTACTATGACGTGATTCCGTTATCCGATGGACGCTATCTACTTTGTGTAGCCGATGTCTCGGGACATGGCGTTCCAGCTGCGATGGCGGCGACATTGTTGAAGGCGTTCGTGTCGGAAGCGGCAAAGAAGTCGTCCAGCCCCGCTAAAATATTGACAGATGTCAATCAGCGTTACTGCGAGTACGTGATGATGGGACACTTTGCAACGATGACGCTGCTGGTTGTTGACCCGAACAAAAGACAACTGACGTACGCCAATGCCGGCCACGAGTTTCCGTTCTTGCAGATTGGAAGCGACACTCCAGTGCGATTGACCGTGGGCAACTTGATCTTGGGCGTCGAGGACGATACCCACTACGACGAAGAAACCATTCCACTCGGCGATTCGGCTCGCTTGGTCATCGTAAGCGACGGAGTGACTGAAGCGTTTGATCCAAGTGAAGAGCAGTACGGCACCGAACGAATTGAGCAATTGATGAACACAGTCCAGAGCTGCAATGCTCGTGAACTGGTTGGAGCGTTCGAGTGCTCACTCGACGCCTTTCGCAAAGGCCGAATGGCGTTCGATGACACAACATTGTTGGTGGCACAATTAGCTTGAATGAGCCACAGTATTGTCGCCGATGTGCCGCTCGATTGTGAATCCAATGTCTTCGCCACCGCCAGCTTCCGACACGGATTCGCCTTTGCCGCCCTAGAATCCTTCAGCGGTCAACCACTTCGTGCGTTGTGCTATATTGGCCACATTCTTGAGGTTCTCGATGGCAGCACACTACAAAATCAGCCAATTGGACAAGGCCGCTGGCATCCCGGCAACAACTGTCCGCTATTACGAGCGAATTCGGTTGGTCGTGCCGGAGACGAGAAGCACAGGAAATTACCGGCTCTACGGCGATGAGTCTCTCAAGAAGGTGATGTTCATTCGTGCCACTCAGGCAATTGTCTTCACCCTGGAAGACATCAAGTCGCTGTTGGCGACCGAGAGCGGAAGGACGCCAACTTGCGGAAGAGTGCAGAAACTAATCGAGGCACGATTGACCGACATTGAAGACAAACTCAAGGATTTGCGGCACGTTCGCAAAGTGTTGAAGTCTGCATTGGTGGAATGTCAGCAACATAAGAAGTCGGACTGCTGCCACGTTGTGACTGAGCTTCGCGCAAAGTAGGTTGAGACGTGGAGTCGAACACACTGATTCTTCATTTTCCAGGTCACTCAGTGAGATTGCGATGCGAGCAAAATTCTTTCGTGCCTCCCCCTACGCCGACGATGCGATGAATCTGCCGGTTCGCAGCATCGACGAAGCGATTCCGTTCTACGATTCTAAGATGGGATTCCGCGTTGTATCCCGATCGGACGACGATCCGCGTCGTATCGTGCTTCAGCGAGATACAATTCAGATTGGTCTAGCTGAGAACGGTGGCGATCCGTCGCAAGAGGGCTGCTTCTTTGAAGTCGATGACGTAGAAGTAGCGTTAGCTGAGCTTCAGTCGTACGACGCCAGCCTGAACGCCGACTTGAAAACACAGAAGCACGGTGAAACGAATTACCGATTGTTCTTCGTCGTCGCTCCCGACGGTTTGTGCTATTGCGTCGGTGAAGCACTGAAGTGAGTCAAGTGTTGAGGAGCACCCCCCTTTTTACGTCTCATACATTAGGCTCCAGTGCTTTCCTTAACTCACGCCGAGCCCGGTTCAGTCGCGAATCAACGGTTTCTTTAGGAATGTCAAGTGTCGTAGCGATCGCTTGATAGGACAAACCGTTCTTTTCCTCGAGCGTAACGATCGCACGCAGATCGTGATCGAGAGCAGCGAGTGCTTGGCGCACTTGATTGGCTCTTAGATCGTGTTCGGCGACGATGCTTCTCACGCCGCAGGTGTTGTAACGCTTCGTTGGTCGCCAGCCGGTACAGCCAA
>CAXBHV010000691.1:0-4674 GCA_963974855.1 uncultured Rhodopirellula sp.
CACGACGACCGGACACCTGTTGACGCAAGTGTTCCCGAACACGCCCGCTGCGCGAGCCGGACTCGAACCCGGTGACCGAATTATCACGGTCAACGGCTTTCAAGTCGGCGACGTCCTGGACCGGCAATATCCCATCGACTTCCTGATCCAACGACACGCGTCGCCAAGCGGTTTTGTGCGGCTGTTGGTGCAAAACCGTCGGACGCTGCGTCTACACAATCTTGACGTCCGATTGGCTCGCGGCCGGATCCACTTCTAGGCCAACCGCCCACCCCGTGACGAAACTCGTCGATTCGCACTCAATCGCGATTTCTGAGTATGGTAGAGTGGTTCGGGCATCTGCTGCGATGCTCGTCCCCTCTCGTCTGATCCGAAGTCGCCGTCTTAGGAGTGCCCCCCTTGAAAACCCGCTTCCTCTCCCTTCTATCCGTTCTGCTGCTCGTTTCAACCGCTCACGTGATGGCTGCTACGCCCAACGTGATTGTCATTATGGCGGATGACCTCGGTTATGGTGACGTTTCTTGTAACGGCGCGACGTCGCTGGAAACTCCCAACATCGACAAATTGGCGGGCGAAGGCGTGCGTTTTACCAGTGGTTATTGTTCCGCGTCGACGTGCACTCCGACGCGTTACTCGCTGCTAACAGGCAGCTACGCGTTTCGTGGCCAACGCACCGGGATCGCACCGCCGAACGCACCCGCGATCATCAAACCGGGGACTGAAACCGTGGCGTCGTTGCTGCAGGGCGCCGGCTACAAGACGGCGGTGATCGGAAAATGGCACCTTGGCTTAGGCGGCGAGGGCGGACCCGATTGGAATGGTGACCTCAAGCCGGGGCCGCTCGAAATCGGTTTCGATACCTGTTATCTGTTGCCCACCACCAACGACCGCGTGCCGCAAGTCTACGTTCACGATCATCGCGTCGAGAACCTTGACCCCGCCGATCCGTTGTGGGTCGGTGAGAAAAAGCCAAGCCCCGAGCATCCCACCGGCGTAACGCATCGTGACTCGCTGAAAATGGATTGGTCGCATGGCCACAACTCGACAATTCATAACGGCATCAGCCGAATTGGTTTTTACACCGGCGGTCATGCCGCCCGTTTTCGTGACGAAGACCTCGCCGACAAATGGGTTGAAAAATCGGTCGAGTTCATCGAAGAGAACAAAGACGAAAGCTTCTTTCTGTTTTTCTCGTCGCATGACATCCACGTGCCACGCATTCCGCACGAACGATTTCAAGGCAAGACGTCACTTGGACTTCGTGGTGACTCGATCATCGAGCTTGATTGGTGCGTCGGCGAATTGATGAAGACCCTTGACCGACTGAAGTTAGCCGAGAACACGCTTGTCGTTTTCTGCAGCGACAATGGGCCTGTGCTGGATGACGGTTACAAAGACAAAGCGATTGAAAACATTGGCAACCACCGTGCCGCGGGTCCTTACACCGGGGGCAAGTACAGTGTTTACGAAGGCGGCACACGAACGCCATTCATCACGCGATGGAAGGGACGGATCAAACCCGCGGTGAGCGACGAAATCGTCTGCACAATCGATCTTGCCGCCAGTCTGGCCGCACTGACCGACCAACCGCTACCAGAGGACGCGTGTTTGGACAGTCTCGATGTACTCGGTGCATTGTTGGGTGAATCCAACGCGAAGGGCCGCGAAAATCTGGTCCAGCAGGACAACGGCAGTCGTGGGACGTACGGCTTTCGTGCAGGCAAATGGAAGCTGCATCGGTACGATAAAAAGTCGGCGCGTAACGTCGTCGTCGAAACCTCGCTTGCCAACACAAAGGTGCCCGAGTTCCAGTTGTTCGATCTCGACAAAGACCCTGCGGAACAGAACAACGTGCTCGACGAGCATCCGGACGTCGCCGAACGATTGAAGAAGCAATTGGCGAGAATCATCGAGCAAGGCCGCAGTCGTCCCTAAACGCAACGCTGTGAAGCATTTCGTAGCGGAACTCGTCAAGAGTTTCGGGGAGCATACACGATGGAACGAAAGTCTTGACGACTTCCGCTACGCTAAAAACACACAAACCTTATAGGGAAAAATGCTTCACAGCGTTTGCCAAAACGGCTAAAAAAATCAGCAGTCCCGTTTGCTTTAGGGAGTAGACCGGATGCAGCCTGGGGCGACATCGGGATGGGACTTGTTAACCGCGTGCTCGTAACACGCCATTACATCTCACTAACGCAACGCCGAGCAGCGTAGCTTGCGTTGCCAACGGTTGCGAGTGGCTTCATTTGATTCGATGACCTGGATAGCCCGCTGTGGCAACCACTCGAAAACTTACTATGGCGATCGCGGGAATAAGTTGATTCGGGTTACTCTCATTTTGAAATCAGACTCGTTCTCGCGGAATGCCCGCACTTCGAAAGGGTCTGCCACGATGCCCGTCTCTCCCGCTCCAATATGAGCGTCAATATTGTAGGAAATTTGCCCGCGGCTATCGCCGTCGGCTCAGGCCCTTACATTGATTGGCTCATATTGACCTGCTTTGAAGGGGAGAAAATGTTTGCTTGTTGGGGCACTCTTCGCATTCTTTTATTTGTCTTTCGCGGTGTCGGTGATGTAGAACACAATGATAGGGTTGATAGCTGACGATAATTGGACCACTCGCATGAGGCGTGGTCGGCGATAGAGGCGACATCATGTTGAAAGAAATATTGCAATCGAGCCAGCTTTGCTGTGGACTCAATGACGTCCATGCTCAGCAGGTGATCGATGCGTGTCAGTTGGTCTCTTACCGCAGTGGCGACGTCGTTTTTTCAGAGGACGATCCCGGCGACAGCATGTTTATCGTGGTCAAAGGTCGGGTGAAGATCGAAACGGCATCGTCCGCGGGTGCAACTCGTTTTATCGATCATCTTGATGTCGGCGAACACTTTGGCGAAATCGCAATGCTGACCGGAGGCCGCCGCGCGGTGATGATGGCGGCAGTAATGGATTGTGAACTACTGGAACTGAAACAAGATGCATTTCAGAAGTTGATTTTGTCGGTCCCTGGTTTAGCGGCCAATGCCTGTCGCACCCTCGGGTTTCGGCTACGCCGAGAGACCCACGGACAACAACGTCGCAGTCGCCCACGTGTGATCGGGCTGGTCAACCAACATTCTGGAACGATGTTTTTTGCATCGCTGGTCGCCCGGGCACTAGCGGCCGAAGGGGATCAAGTTTGTGTGATTACTGATGAGGCAAGTTGTTCCGACGCTGGGGATTCATCATGTTTTCAATGCTGCCGAATTCCCGCTGATCTTTCCGGAATTGAAAAGTCCGATTGGGTTCGCAAGTACGTGCTGGATCATCAACGCCGCGAGGATGCGACGCTCGTGAACCTTTCACCGACATTATCGGTGGAAACGTTCGCTTCAATCCTGCAGCAGTGCGAACAGGTGTGGTGGCTCGTTACTCCCAACGATCTCGGCAATGCGGCGTATCGACTGCATACGTTGTTAAACGCCCAGCCTGTGCTCGCATCTCGGATCTATTGGATGTGGATGACCCAGGATTCGCAACAGCCGCCGACTGTACCGGAGATTGGCAGCTCGTTGGCTCAGCCTGATTTCAAGATCAACTTAGACAGTACTCCTCAAATAGCATCACGCCATCAACGTCAAAGTTTATCGCGACTCGTCCGCCACGTGCACGGCACGCGGATTGGCTTGGCTTTGGGCGGCGGTGCGGCGCGTGGTCTGGCCCACCTGGGCGTATTGCGGGCACTCGAACGCGAAGGGATCTACTTTGATCTGATCTCGGGCACCAGCGCCGGGGCACTGGTTGCACTCCCCTACGCATTCGGCTGGGAAATTGAACGTGCGATCGAAACGTTCAAAGAAGACCTGACGCCTAGTTGGTTTTTCCGCCACCTTCCGCGTGGGAACCAGTGGTTTATGGCGACCAAATTCTGGACTGGCGGTTGGGAACCGATGCTTCGCAACCACTTTGGGGATGTCCAACTCGATCAACTACATATTCCTCTTAGCACGGTCGCGGTCGACTTGGTGAGCGGTCGTCAAGTGATCCGTGATCGAGGCGACGCCGTGGACGCGGTGCTCGAGAGTATCAATTTGCCCAAGATCTCGCGTCCAATAATGCGCGATGGGATGGCGTTGGTTGATGGCGGCATCTTTAACAACGTGCCGGCGGATTTGCTGTTAGATCGCGGTGCTGATTTGGTCGTCGGAGTCGACGTCGCAGCAAAATTGTCACCCCAGTTCGCTGGGAATACCGCATCGACTCCGACCAGTGACATGCGGCGTCCGGGGCGTTTGGAAACACTCATGCGAGTCAACGAAGTTCAAGATCACGAGATTACTGCGTTGCGTACCAAGGCAGTCGATCTGATGATTGCAGTCGACACATCGGCGTTTGATTTTGCCGATTTCACCCGGGCTCATGAATTGGCGGAGATGGGAGAGATGGCTGCAGAGAAGATTGTGCCGCAGTTTCGTCAATTGTTGGCGGAGCAAAAAGAGTCCGAGTCGGTGGGGGCCTCGCGTTTCACCTGTGCGTTGCCGCCGAGGAGTGCTGCAGGTTAGGTTTTCGTGGAAATCAGTTGGTCCGTCGTCGCGAGTTGCGGGCATCATTCGTACAAAGTGAATGGCGGTGGTGAGCCGTGGGCCGTAAGGCACCGGGTAATGCATGGAACCCGGCCGCTCACGCGTCACG
>CAXBHV010000692.1:0-4667 GCA_963974855.1 uncultured Rhodopirellula sp.
AAAACGCAGCCAATCATCAGCCGATAACGTCGAACTGCAGGCAAGAAGAACAAGAGACGCGAGAAGTTTTCGTTTCATGATTGAACTTGATAAGGTGTAGAACGGTACCACGTAACCCTAGCGGCTAGGGTTTTAAACCTCAGCCAACGAGTGGGGTTTCGCCGCGTTTTCAAGTTCAAGCGAAAAAACACCGTGGATATAGATGCGATGGGTACCGGTTAAAACGGCGCCGCCATTCAAGTGGATACGGAGGCCGCGCCGCCAACGACTTGCTCGGTCGCCCTCACCCGAGCATCGCTAAAGGCTTGCTCGACCTCTCCCAAACTGCGTTTGGGAGAGGTGACAGAAAAGCCTGTGCAAACGCAAAAACAAAGGCACTGCGTTTGCTGAACTACTCGGCGTCCCACCATGCGTTGATCGCATCGGTCATCGATTTGACCTTTTGGGGATGCTCGGCGGCAAGATCATTGTTCTCGTGCGGATCTTGTTTCAGATTATATAGCTCTGGCTTTTCGCCCTGCATTCGTCGCGAAGGCAAAATCAGCTTCCAATCACCTTGGATCATCCAGCGGTAACGCAAACTCGCGGCCGGATCGTCCATCGATTGAATGTCGTGCTCAAGGATCTCACCAAAGATCACATCGCGTGACTCGCGTTTGCTCTTATCTAACAAATTGATGCCGGGCAAATTTCGGTCGGTTTCAACTCCGACCGCCGCCAACACGGTGGGCACGAGGTCGATCGACGACGCCAACGTTTCTTTGTCCATTTGTGACGTGACGTGGCCTGGCCATTTGATCATGATCGGAGTTCGCGTGCCGCCTTCGTTAGGACTTCGTTTGCTGCGAGGTGCGTAGCGGCTTGAGTCGAGTTCGTTGATCCATCCATTATCGGTCACGTAGATCACGATCGTATTTTCAGCGAGTCCTCGCTCGTCAAGCGATGTCAGCAATTGACCACATGTTTCATCAAACCATTCACACATCGCCCAATACTTGGCCATCGGCAACGAGTCGGTTTTGGAAGTGTACTTGTCCAAAATCCGCTGCGGTGGGTTATGGGGTGTATGCGGCAAAAACGGAGCGTACCAAACGAAGAACGGGTCGTCGTTTTCTTTACAGCTGTCAAGAAACGAATCGATCGGTTCCATGCCAGTGCGTCCGATATTCAAACCCTTGTCGCCATGTCGTCCATCTTTGTTGAAATCGCCCTGCGTCATTCCTTCGCTGAATCCACCACGCTTGTAGTTGCCTTCCCACCATTTGCCGGTTTGCAGCGATCGATACCCCAGCGGTGCCAAGTAATCGGGCAGCGTCTTCATGTTGTCGATGTGGGACAGATAGGCTTCGCGGTTCTTAACGTATTCCGGTTGCGTATGGTTAGGACGTTTTTTGCCCTCTTTCATTCCTTCCCACGGCGGGTCATTGCCAACGACGCCATGCTGATGCGGATACAGCCCCGTGATGATCGTCGAAAGCGACGGACGACACAGACTGTTGGGCACATAACCACGAGTGAACGTCAAACTTTCGCGAGCGAGTTGATCCAGATGAGGCGTCTCAATAGCGTCGTGCCCCATGAACGAATAGTCGCCCCATGCTTGGTCGTCCGACAGAATCATCACGACATTAGGCCGAGTCTGCTGGGCAAATGACAGCGTGCAAACGAGCGAGAAGAAAAGCAAAGATGCAAAACGAGAGAGCATGAACGATCCTAGTTATTGGTGAGTGGAAAGTGGGGGAGGGGGGAAAGAACAATGCCAAACTTGGCCGGTATTCTACGGTAAAACTTCGACGATGATCGGATGGGTGGTCACGCCGCCATTGGCATTGGCGTTCAAGAAGAACGTGCGGCGTCCGGGCACCGAGGTGGGATCGGCGGTCAGAAAGAATTCGCGTTCGTTACTGCCCGCCAAAATCAGCAAACCATTTAGCCCAATGTTGTCAACGTAAACGCCTTGAGTCGCATTTCGCCCCGAGTCTTCTTTGCCAAAAGAAACCTCGTTGTCAAAGCCGGCTTTGCGTCTCAGCCGCACACGAGCTGAAACGGTTTCACCACGGCGAACCTGCAAAACCCAAGTTTCATCTTCCGCCACATCATGATCCAGAGGATGCAAACTGGGAATCACACTGGGGCCGTCGGAAAGCTTGATTTTGCTCAATTGTCCCGCCGAGCGTTCGACATGTCGCCCCAATACTTCTGCGGTCGCGACCACATTGACGTTAATCTCGCCTTGCCACGGGGCCATATCTTCGTCAGACATCGTTTCGGGAACCCACAAGGTTCCCACTGCTGAACGTTGCCCGGATTCAATCACGACCGGAGAATTCGAAACCACGGATTTTGGTAAACCATCGAGGGTAAACGTAACAGGGCCATCAAAGCCGTCGATGCGATCCACTCGAACAATAAATTCACGCCCCGTGCCTTTAAAAATGGGGCCTTTCAGTTGAGTGATCGAAGGCCGGAAACCCGGGGTCGCGGCACGCACACCAAGCCGATATTGAAATGCTTCGCCCCCTTCGCCTCGCGTTTCGGTAATGCGAACCTTGAAAGCCCCATCACGAGGCGCGGTGAACAACAATCGACTGGCGTTGCCCGCGATTCGCATTGGGTCGTCGTCGTTTTCATAATAAACATCGAAAACCGGCAACCCATTTGCAATTGGGGATTCGTCTCCGGCAAGCGGACGGACGACGTAGCCCGGTTCTCCTAATGCGTGCGTGGTTCCGCTCGTTCCAAAATAAGTCCAACGCTGGCCTTCGCCCGGATACGTGTCAAATCCAGAATCGGGACCGCGTGGATGTTTCCACAACCGCGAGACTTCGCCGGAGGAATAGAAGTAGTCGCCCAAATTCATATCCTGCCAATTGAAGACGCGAAAATCGTTCGACTGCATACTGTCTTTACCACGAAACGTGAAATACGAATCGCGGACGGCTTGCAACCGCGTTCGCAGGACTGGATGGTCGTCGGAATCCAAGATCGAAACGATCGGATCGATCGGACTGTTTCCAATCTTGTCCGCATCAATCGCCCAAACTTCGCCTGCATTGGCATGCCAAGCGTAAACGTCAACTTCGCCCGCCGCAGAGATAACACCGCTAACCTCGGCACCGCGTGGAAGCGTATTGCCATCGGATTCACTGCGTACCGAAAGTGCATCAAGGTCCATGTAGATCGGCGTGACCGGTTTGGCCGCAAGGACTTGTTTGTCGGTCGACCGGGGCAACGTCCGGCTGACCACTTGTCCGTTCATCAGCGAGATCAACACGGAATCGGATGCTGCATCGAACGCGATATCGGTCCCCGTATCTGGCACCGACTCGAGTGACGCGACTTGTTTCCATGACACGGTGTCAAGCAGTTTTACGTTTCCCGATTGGCTAAGCACTGCCAAATGATTCGAATCAGCTGCGAACGCGAAACCGACCAACGGCGACTCGTCGACAAACCGCGTGACGACGAGCGGATTAATTGCGGGCGTATCGATACTTTTGAGTCGCCAAACTCGCAATCGATTATCCGCACCGCAGCCGACAATGAATTTGCCGTCGGCGGTAAAGTCAACCGCCAACATCTCGCCCTCGCCCTGGCTGAGGGTATCGAGGCGTTTACCCGTTTCGACATTCCAACCTTGATCGTGGCATCAGCACTAGCACTGGCCAGTACCTTTGAATCGTGCGAGAACGCCAAGTCATATATCGCGCCGTTGTGCCCGTTCAATTCATGAACGACCGTTGCTGTATTACGGTCCCACACCTTGATCACGCGGTCGTAACCTGCCGTTGCGACCCACTTTTCATCGGCGGAAAAGACAGCTGAATACAATACGTCGCGATGGCCGAGCATCTCGGATTCCATGCCCGCATCGTCGACTCGATAGATGGCGGCGCGGCCAAAGGCTCCGGTTAACCCCGATGCAACCAGAATGCGTTTTGCATCGCGACTAAACGCGAGCGAATTGACTTTGCCTGGCAGTTCTCGGATTTCGGAGATTGTCGTGCCGTCGGCACGCATGATCTGCACCGCTGAAAAGCGAGCGATCGCACGCACATTGCCGTCCGCAGAAACCGCGATCGAAGTGACGGGACGTGGTGAGTCTTTATCGGGTTCAATTTGCGGCGTTCGCAACGACGTTTTGATCGGCATGTCGCCATCAGGACCGACAGCCCCCTGATCAATCCAAGCTGCAATCGTCTCGATTTCATCGACACTCGGCCCCGGCTCGTCATCAGGCGGCATTTTGGGTTCGATTTTGCCCATCGTCATCAATAACATTCGGCTGCTACCCGCCGCACCGGCGGTGACCGCCAAACCGGTATCGCCACCTACCAATATCGCCGCGTGATCATCGAGTCGCAAACCGCCTTCGTTGTCGTCCGCGTTGTGACAACCGACGCAGTATTTGTTCAGAATGGGCGACACATCGGTCACAAAGTCCAACGCATCGGCGGCATTGACCGCGATATTGGTGGCGACTAGCAACAATGGGATTAACAGGAAACGCATAAGGAACATTTAAGATGCGAGAAGTTTTTCAGGTGAGGATGCGGCGTCTAGCAGTCATCAATGATTGAAGGTGAATTCGGTGCTCGTCAACATGCTCCAGGCGACGTCCTGCATTGCCGTGCTGAGATCGTCGCCGTATTCGCCAACGACCTTCA
>CAXBHV010000693.1:0-4662 GCA_963974855.1 uncultured Rhodopirellula sp.
TCCAACACCAATTGTGATTCTGCTGCGTTGGACCAATTTGCTCAGCTACCCCAACTGTCTCGAATGATGGCGCTGGGAACAACGATCCCGTACGAAGCTTGGGACGAAAGCCCACTGAAAACCAAGTTGAGTGGCTTGGTTCTGTCGCGTCCATCGAGCGGCCAAGGCGGCAAACTGAAGCTCTCGTCATGGCCGAAATTACGGAGCCTAATCGTGAATTCGATGGATGAACCGCTGAATTCCAATCCATTTGAAATCACGCTTGCCGACATGCCTGAACTGTCAGAATTCGGGATTGATGCATTTCAACAAGTTGACTTGAATCTAGAGAACATTCCCAAGTTAGAAGCAGTCGAGACTAAGTATGTGAATCTGCTGACCAGAATGGCGGACAACGAGCAGGTGTCGGTCAACCTTTGGGGCCGAAACCTAAGTTTTAAAAACTTACCACACTTGAAATCCGTTGGAACGTACGGCGGCGATCTTCAATCGATCCAGTTCGACGGGTGCGACGGTCTGGACTACGTCGCCGTTTTCAGTAGCGTATCTTCGGGGACAGGCAAAACCACTTACCGAAACGATTTCGGTTTGGACACGCGTCAACGGATCGTCGATCAATTGTCCCAACTGCAATCAACAAAGCTGCTAGGCATCCGCGGTTGCGACTTGACCGATGTCGACTTAACTCCGCTTTCGCAGAACAAATCGCTGAAATACCTCGACTTTCAATTTTGCAAATTGTCGGGAAAGTCGGCTGAACAATTGAAATCCGATACGCTCGAAACAATTGACGTAAGAAACGCATTCATCGATCGAAAATTTACCTCGGGTGTGAATTCTGGATTCCCCAGTTTGAAGAAGTTACTCGTGGATTCAAACGTTTCAGCGATCCGATTTGAAGACAAACCATCGTTCACTCATTTGACCTTCGACCAACACAATCAATCCCAACTGACGGCGCTGCGGTTGGTGAATGTTCCCGAGTTTCAGTCACCGATGGTATTAAATCCGATGGCGAATTACGTGCACGTCACCAATGCGCCAAAGCTCCCAGGACTTGCCGTGTTAGCGCCCATCAAAACAGCGGTCGTTACGGACGTCGAAGGCCTGACTTGGTTTGTCGGTGGCGGCGCGACGCTGAACGACAGCGTCGTAACCGAAGTACTCAAGGCAAACGAGATGACGCATTTGACGCTCGCATATCCCGAATCAACAACGGCATCGTTCAGCCGGCTGACAGAACTTAAAAAACTACAACAAGCTCTTATACCAGGCGCACGTTTGGATGACGAACTTATTGGCACGTGGGATATTCCCGAATCGCTGATCGAATTGGATGTTCGCGATTGTGGACTGTCAATCGAAACGGTGACGCGATTGATCCAACGGGGCAACTGGCGTCAGCTTTCCGTTGGCGGAAATCCAATTGATCCGAAGGCTTTGTCGGCACTTCGTAATAGCGAGACTTTAGAAATCCTGGGTTTGGGTGGCGCGACGTTGGACGTGGCAACAATGCAGAGCCTCGGTACGCTGCCTGCGTTAAAAGTGTTGAATCTTTCAAAGGCAACGATCTCCACTGGCGGTCTTACCGCGCTCGTCAAACAGGCTCCTTCTCTGTTGACTCTTGATCTGACAGGGGCAACGGCTGATTGGTCCGAACTTCCAAATTTGCTGCGAGCGCTACCATCGCTACGACTTCGGCTCGGACCCACCGATGCAACCCTGTCACTGATTACACAACTGACCGTAACGAAACGAATGATCGTCGATTCTAATCCTTACGAAACTTGGTTCAGACCACTAGATCGGATAATCCTGGGCTATGACGCGCGTGGGCTTCCCGTTTATCAAGACCCAAGCAAAGCCGCGGGGCCCGAAAGTTTCGAGCGTCCAGATTGGTCCACCGACTATTTTCGCCCCGACGACTTCGATGCCGAAGGCGATTTGGGATCTGGTCCGACGACTAACAGTTCCCCATCGCCGTCTATCGGTCAAGCGTTAAGAGCTCTTTTTTCGCCTGCGGCTCCAACGGCGGATGTAGAAATCGAACAGGAGATCACAGAATGAAGAATCATCGTTTCACCCTCGGGTTCCTTTTTCTAACGCTGCTTGTGCTGACGGGCTGTGAGCCTGTTCCTGAGATCCATTCCTTTACCAAACAGCATGCGACCGAATTGGTAATAACCCGAACCGAACGCGATCAATTTCGATGGCCGGTGTTATCTGACAAATGGCAAGTCACTAAACCGACTGACTTTGCGTTCCTGCGAGCAATGCCAGCGGGTGCGATGAAAGAGTCTGTAGACAAAATCGCTGCCGGTCGGCGGCAACGGATCGAAGCAGAAGCTCAATCGGAGACTCCCGCGCCCTGGACCGTTGCTGCATACGACTTTTCTGGCGAAGCGGCTGCCGAATTGAGATTGGCACTGGATGAATATGACGGGCATCCGATCAAAAAGTTCAGCGTATCGATTCCCAACCAGATCCAAAACCCAAAAGCACAGTTGGATTTGACGGCAAGGCACTTGGTGCTCAGTGGTGAAAACGGCATCTGGATCGCACGACTACCATGGCGCCCATGGTGGGCACTGCCTGGAACCGACTCGACTGACCAAGACGAACCGGGTGACCTGAAAGACTTGCAGCGGATCGAATTGACTGGCTCGAATTTCGGTGCCGCCATGGTTGGTTTTTTTGGCCAGGATGAAAACGGTGGCGACTCGCGGTGTTTCGTTGCGAAAGGAGAACACCTGTACGTCGTTGACTGCAGCAAACGCACTGTCATTGCGACGTCGAAATTCGAGACAGCGATTGAGCACTTAAGCGTCGCATCTGAAACGGGCAACGCGATCCTCGTCGACACTTCCGGCGGATTGTTTGTGACCGACGCTAAACTGGATCACGTCTCGCGTATTGGTGAAATCGACACCACGTTGCCAATGCCTGCGATTTCACCCGAGGCGGCAAGAATCGCTACCTACAAAACCAAGAATATGGGACATGTTTTTAAATTAGACAACGGCGTAGTGGTCGATTCGTTTGACGTGGTTTTGGAAAACCCTGGTGAGCCGTTGATGATTCGATGCTCGCGAGCCTACGACATGTGGATCGAGAAAAACGCCATCAACCGACGTCCCAACTATCCGAACAACCCAGGTTCAGATCGAAAAGGATGGAGGATGACAATGTACTGGGACTTGGAGCAGGTATTGGATGTCCATAATTTTCCCACCGAGTGTTCGCAATTGTGTGTGGCGACACGTCCACAACCCGATGGCGAGAAGCAACGTGTTTTGTTCGATGCTGAACTCGGCAGTCGTTCGTTTTCTCGTCCCGTTGCGATGTCGACTTTCGGTGACCAATCGTTGACGTGCGCCGCGTCGGGTGATGTGGTCGCTTTTTACGATGACAAAACGGTAGACGTTTACGCTCGCGGCATGAATGCGCCTCAAGGACTGCATGGGATTCAAGGAATTAGTCGTAATTGGTCTTGGCAAAATCGGTTCGATGAACTGGAAAAGCTTCACGAACTGATCCGTTCACTGCCTGAAAATCGATTCCATCGAACACCGGAGCAATTCTACAGCGAACTCGCTGGTGGAATCGGCCGGCAATGGGCGTACAACCAACAAATGTTGACCAACGAAAAAACCAGCGAAAGCGATTTGAAGTTGGTGAAAGAACGCAACCCAGCCTACGAGGAATGGGCGAAGAAAAAATCGACGCTCGCGATGTGTTCGGAAATCAAATATCGAACCTCAGTCGCTTGGAGCGCTCGGGGAACGGGTTGGTCCAATTCGGTAAACGCGTCGAGTTGGAAAATCTTTGAAAACGAAAACAATCGAGCGATGAAAATTTGCAAGGAACTACTACAGCTCGACGACGTTCCTGCCTGCGTGTTCGATGAATATATCGGGTTGGCACGCGACACTTCCTTGGAATACGACGACACTGCCGACACTGTGAAACGATTCATGCACTTGTATCCCGAAGACGTATCGATGCACATGGGAATGATGAATTGGCGATTAGAAAAGTGGGGAGGAACACGTGGTTCAGGGCCGGCCTATGCTGGAGGCGTCGCTAAAGCAATTGGCCCGCCGATGGGAGACTTTGTCTACAGTCGCTGCATCGAATCGATTCAAGGAAACTTTCAACACGCATTTTTCAATTACGCTCATGTCGACGGATCACGTGTACTGGATGGGGTCGAGCAAGGCTTGCGGATGGGGTACTACCAAGAAGAAAGTACGTTGACGACGATGTACTTGTTAGCGCAGTCGCACAGCCGAAGCGATTCACCCGATTCAGCAACAGCGTATGCCGCCCACGCACGGCGTCTGTGCGAGCAGCTTGCAGACCGCTACCGGCAATGCTACCCAATGGCGATTTCTCGGTCAGCCGACTCGAATCAATTTCAACCAATCAAACAGTGGTTACCGGACTAGTTGGCTTGAGGATCAACTCGGAAATAGTGTGCGCCGCCAAACCACTACCGAGAACAGTTGCTGCAAGTTTATGAATAATTAGGCAGGCGTCTTAGAGTAAATTGGCCGTTTTGCCGCTAGCCACGGTTTCGGTGTTTAACCGTGGCTAGCGTCCAATCGCAACGCGGTGAAGCATTTTTGATTGCGAAAAGGATGCTCTCGGCGGCTAAAGCCT
>CAXBHV010000694.1:0-4662 GCA_963974855.1 uncultured Rhodopirellula sp.
CGGCTTGGTTTCGCCAGCTTCCTCGACACCTTCTTTCGGATCAAACGTATCGAGATGGCTCATCGCCCCATCGAGCATGATGTAAATGATGTGTTTGGCTTTACCGGGCGGGGTCGCCGCTGCATAAGCCGAGCCGGTCATGGTTTGCGAGCCGAGCGCCCCGGCAAAGGAAACACCAAGCGTTTGCTTGGCGACCATTTTCATGAAATCACGACGATGTTGGCTGGTGAATTCAGGTCGATTCATCACAGTTTCCGCCTTTATTGAACGAATAGGAATTCGCGAGTGTTCAGTAATGCCCAAATGATATTGCCATAACCGACATTGTCGTTTTTCATTTGCGACAATTCTTTGGCGGTAATCAAGCGATCTTTCTGCGTCGGCATACGGCCAAGCACGCTCAAGAAAATGGCGTCGATACGATCCTTTGTTTTGTCGATTGCCAACACGTTGTCGACAATAGCCGAACCGGGCTCGAGCATGACATGGGTAATGGGGCCGTTGAACATCGCCAAGGTTTGCGGGACGGTCGGCTCTTGCTCGGCCGTGTGGATACTTTCTCGATTGCCTTGACCGAATTGACGCAAAAAATGGTCTGCTGGCAGCGGAGACGGCAACTCGCTGGCGCGGCACAACACATTGCCTTGGTAGGCATGTTCATTCAGCGAGCGACGGTAGGTGTTGATGTCGTATGACTTTTTAAACTGATCGGCCAGCGTGGTGACTTGGTCAAACGATGCATGGCTAAAGTCGATGGAGACGTAGGGAGCGATATCCTTTGCAGTCGGTCGCTGGAATGGCCATGGATTGTGCACCGCCATCGTCAAAATCGAATCCCAAACTTGTTCTGCCGTCATGCGACGAACCACAGGTCCAGGAGCGTAATACAGTTCACCACTGGTCACTTCGTAGTCGCTGGCTTCATGTTGATACGTGTCGCTGTACAAGATCGCGCGAATGAACTGTTTCTGATCAAAGCCGCCTCGCACCATTTGCTCACTCAACAAATCAAGCAACTCCTCATTCGCGCAAGGGTTGTCTTCGTTGAAATCGTCAATCGGCTCGATGACGCCGACGCCGATAAACCGCTTCCATAAACGGTTCGCAATCATGCGACTGAATTTGGGATTTTGAGGACTGGTTACCCAAGCGGCGAACTGCTCACGAGGCGAACGCGATTTGGCTTTCTCCGGAACCTCGTCCCACAACACCGCCGGCTTAACCGGCGAACGAGGTTTGGCGTCGGAGTAGGCGTAATCGTGAGGCAGTTTCATAACCGCTTTGACCTCGCGAACGTCGTACAAACTGGCGTTCATCATCCGTCGATACTGACTGGGCAAACGTCCGTATTGGTCACGTCGCTTCGCTTCGTCTTGGATTTCTCGCCTTTTCTTGCGATCCTCTTGATAGCCGGGCATGTCGCCACCGATCCGCGTTCGCGTTCCGGCGGTCATCGCAGCAAGCTGATAGAACTGGTACTGGGTCCATTGGTCAAACGGATGGTCATGGCACTGAGCACAACCGATTTGAGTTCCCAGAAAGACACGCACGGTGTTGTCGACGTAGGCCAGTGGCATCAAGTCGTCGCGAAGCTGGAAACCGACCGCGGGATTTTCCCAAGTCTTGCCGGTTGCCGTCAGCATTTCGTAGACCCATTTGTCGTACGGCTTGTTCGAACAAATGGATTCTTTGACGTACGCCAAATAGGGATCCGAGATATTGTCGGGCGATGGTCGTTCGACCAACCGAAGCGCGTCCGCCCACATGTTGTACATGTTGCTGACGTAATCGGGGCTGTTGAGCAGTTTGTCGATCAAATCCTCGCGTCGATCGGGATGCGTGGACTCGAGAAACTCCGTCGCTTCGGCCAACGAGGGAATGCGACCGGCCACGTCGAGGTACACGCGTCTCATGAAGACCTCGTCACTGGCCATCGGATTGGGCGAGATGCCTTCGCTCGCCAATTTCCCGGCGACCGCACGGTCGATTGCGTGCGAGGCGGACTTGACCTCAGCGCGCGATCTTGCCTCCACCTTTGCCACGTCCATCTTGATCGATGTCTTCTCGAGCACACTGGCGGGAAGCTTGATCTTGGGCGGCGTCGGTGGTGCTGGTTTCTTTCGCTGTGCAAACGCGTCGGGTGCCGTCAGGCTCAGTAACCCCACGACGATCAGCAACATAAAAACACGGCTACGGCCAACGGCCTTGGAAACATGCGGATCGACAACCATCTATCGCTGCCCCTTTTATTGACAAGTCGAAAAGACATGAGAAAAGACCGCGTTAGCCAAGTCAAACTTGGCGATCCGAACGTCGCTCTACAACTCACGCTGCGTTGTTATAAACGCGGTCACAGCCCCGTTGAACTCAAGATTCAGGGAACCAAAGCGTCATTGTTTGCCGATAGCGAAACGCGTCCCGTGTTCGAACCACTCGCAAAAATGGCCGAATTGCTGGCGACTTTCGCTACGACAATGCTGTCCCCCAATTCTACGCTCGAGCGAACACTGCGTGCTCGATTTTACTCGATGTAGCTGGCCAAAAGCCGCAATACAGCTCGAATACTGTTCAGAGACGCGGTTTCCGAGGCGGTGTGATAGCTCGTTGTGGGGATTTGCAGGGTTGTACCGTTGATTTTCCCTTCGGTCGCCGCCGTCAATCGCCCCAGTTCGGTCCGGCCAAACGACAGCGGTTTTTCGCGAGTGCGGTTGATCGCCTCGACGTAGTCGTCTTTGAAACTGTAGGCGATCCCCAGCGACTCGCAACGATCTTGTAGCTCCATCGTCATTTCGCTGGCGAAAATGGCGGTCGCATCACGACGCCGCAAAACGACTTCTTGCGCGGCTGCCGCCAACGGGGTCGGATAGGGGCTGGTGTCCAGCACAATCAACCGTTGAGTCCACAATTGCTGGCGTAAAAACCACTCCAGCGCGTACCGCCAGCTTCGTCCGGCTTCTTCGCCCGCGGTGAACAGTACGGTGCCCTGAAAACCACAGCGGAACATGTGAACGAGAATCGCGACCGACAACACATTGTCGAGCTGAGCCGAGATGAAGCCGTCTGCGATCGTCAACCGATCGACGAACGAGACGGGAGTGCCCGGCTGCAGATGGCTGAGTCCATCGATCTCGAAAATCAAGTTGCGGCGGTTCGGGCAAACAAACGAACGGGTGATCGCGCCTTGGCCGAGATAGGTGCCGACGTGCGGCAGATGCGACTGGACTCGTTGGCCGATGAAACGATCCTGGATCAATTCCATCATCTGTTCCGAGACCGAGTCGCCGTTCAGCTCACCTCGGTTGCCTGCGATAAACGCCGCGTATTGGAATTCATTGGGGCCGGTACAGAGCAATCCGTGACGGTCGACGTGAGCGGACAGGACAACCGAATCAGGCCGATTGCCGCGTGCCACCAAGACACCGTGGTATAGAGACACATTGACCGACAATTCTTCGAGTTCACGCAATACGACTCGAAAGAAAGCCTGCTCGACGCCGACCACCGATGGCTCGCGGACCAATCCGCCGAGCAGATGTAAGAAATCGCTTATTCCAGCGTCACTCGCTGCTGAATGCTTTACCAACGCGTCACGACCTTTGCATAAAAGAGGATACTCCGCCTTGGAGTTTCATTGCATGCGCAACTTTTGGCAATCGCGTGACGTAACGTCGGATCGCAAAGGGGTCGAGCATCCATGCCACGATTGACGATTTAATCTCGCTGGACCCAGGGATTCACATCGTCGCTGATCTTCACGTTAGAGGTGACAAACTTGACGATGGCCGGGATCACCTCCGAGGATTCATTGACCAGTGCGGGGCCGCTAAGACTGGTTTTGACCGTTTGTTGGGTCAGCCCCGACACTTCGCCTTGCCCTGCTTTCTTCTTGAACACCTCGATCCGTTTGGCGATGCGATTTGCCTCCGAACTTTCAGAGCTGCTGTCGCCAGCGACGATCATGATCGGCAGTCGCAGCACGTTGAAATCGGTGAGCGTGGTATCGATCCCGACTCCCTTTAGCTGCTTTTCTGGACTGATCAGCACAAGTGCCTTGACGTCTTGTCCTTGCTTTTTGCTGCCGATCGAAGGCCATCGCCAATCCCGCATCGTGAAATGTGACGCCAGCACTCCGCCTTCGCGGACTCCGATCATGACCAGGGCGTTCAAATTGAGTTTGCCGTCATCATTCTCGTGTTTCAGGAACTGCTTGGCCTCTTCCATATCCCCAGACAAGATCGCATCAATGTCGCGTTTGTTCATCGTCGAGAGATTGAATGTTTGAGTTTTGCCTCGCAGATCGACATACTCTTTGCTGCCGCCGTGGCCACGGTAATCGGGTGCTAAGACCGCACAACCGGCATCGCGAAGAGCGACCACCAGATTGTAATACGGGCTCGCTTGGCCTTCCCATTCATGGACCAGGATCACAGGAATCGCATCTTTCCCCTTGTTCGAGGGGAAGTAGAAGGCGCGAAGTGCAATGCCATCACGGGTCTTTAGCGTAACCGTACGTGGTTTGAGCGCCGGATCCTCTTTGACTTTGCCTTTCCCTTTTCGGTCCTGGCCGACAGCGACTGAGGCAACAACGACGCTCATCGCAAAAACGAGGAAGGTTACGACAATGCGGCGAACGGCATCACGCGTAAGGACTGAAGGATCGTG
>CAXBHV010000695.1:0-4661 GCA_963974855.1 uncultured Rhodopirellula sp.
AAGAACGCCCCCGCCGAAGCTCACGCCGCGGACGAGGTATGGAAGAGGACATGTCCGGCATGATGGGAATGGAAGAGGACATGTCCGGCATGATGGGGATGGAGATGGGCGGTATGATGGGCGGTATGATGGGCGGCGAATCGAGTATGGCAATTGCTGCCGTCCGCCGGCTTGACGCGAAAAATAATCACTCCATCTATACGGTACCGTCCACTTTAACTGACTTCCAAACTGGCGGAGTGATGAAGCCGGCTCCCATGGTGGCGCGGTTTATCGCCGGGGGGGCTGCACTGCCTCACAAAGCGATATATCAATCATTCAAAAAATCGCTTTCGGATTCGACCAATTATCGCCCCGAGGATCGAGATACACCGAAATACTGGAATTTCCAGGTTCAGCGAGCTGACGTTACGGATCGATCCGTCGATCAACTTGCTGACGGTGATTGGATCAACCGTGGTGATCGTGTCTGGCACACAAAAATTGCTGCCATTCTGTGGGCTGGTACGGCGCCTGAGTTGGTCCCCGTCGACTACCGAGACGACCTACTAACGATGTGGATTCCTCCGATGTTGTTAGATGACTACTCGGGGTTTGCGTTGCATCCGATGATTCCAATGCTTACAAAAGCAGAGATTGAAATCTTAAAAACTCCAGAGGTCAAAGTTTTTGATCCGACGGATGTGCTCGGTGAAGACGGTGACATGTCAGGTATCGACATCAAGCGTACGGACGTCAACTTGAATGCGACGGGAATGGATGGATCGATGATGGATACCGCATCGCAGATGATGATGTCGCCTTATGGATTTGCCGGTATCGAGGCCGATCCCGTCGATTACAAACTGATCCGATTCTTCGATTTTGATTACTCGTTTGACAAAAACTCGCCCAAGGTTGGTCGCAAATACGTTTACCGAGTTCGCGTCTCGGTGAAAGATCCGAACTTTCCCGATAGCCCACTGCTGCAACCTTTGGCAAAGACATTGCATCCCGAAGCCTACGCACGAGTCAGCGAGCTTCAGGCCCAGGCGGAAAAGGCTTACGAGCCCATTCGCAAGAAAGGTGGGCGTGACCCAATTAGCAAGTTCCGTCAATTCGAGCGTTGGACTCCTTGGAGCGAGCCAAGTGCTCCTGTATCGCTACCCACCGAGAACACGGTGTTAGCCGGTCCGGTTGTGCCAGCCGCAATCAAGGTTTTCAACTACCGCAACCGCGCAGTGCCGTACGCGAAAAATGAACCTACGGCGAAAATGGTGGTTTCCAAGTTCGACGCCGCATTGAAAACTCGCGTTCCAATGCAAATTGACGCCACAGAGGGAACCGTCCTAAGTAAAACCGCCGAATTTACCGATGTGATTGATCCGTTAACGCTGGAGATCAAAAAGCTGCCCGATGCCAAGATCAGTAATCGCACTACGGTGATTGCAATCGACGGCGGCAATCCTTTGAGTATCGCGACCGGCGACGACCTGAAAGAACCTGGCAATATCCTGTTGTTCAAAGATAACGGCGAGCTGGATGTTTCAAGCGAAGTCGATGACTTGCAGCGTTATCGCATTTACTCGTTCGCAGACGAGAAGGGCGAATAAGCGTCCGCTATGTTATCATGCCAAGGGCAGTATTTCGGTTGCTCTTGGCAGCCGTTTGGCCGAGGCAAAGCTTGGATGTCCCGACAACAACAGCGGTAACATCGGAGGCGTGGAATCAGCGAGCTTGCCAAGTTCAGCATCGTCGATACGCCCCGTGAGACGTGAGTTTAGTATCGCCTGGTTCAGCACGGTTCCAAACGGGCCGTAGGGATACTCGTCCAAATCAAGCGTTTGTCGTTTGGCAAAATAGGAGTTGACCGTCACCTTGGGGCCGAAGTCGACGTCGACATGTTCGGCAGCGGCGAGTTCGAATTCGTGACGGTGTTCGTAGATGTCGATCAACAAACCACGTGCGTGGCGGTTCTCGGGTTGCCCATCTCGCACTCGGATGGTGTCGGTGATCGCTCGCTCGGTGTTACCAAAGAACCAATGCGCTTCAGCGAGCCCCACTTTGGCGATCACCGAGAACGGATTTAGCTGAGTCGCTTCGCGAAGGCGCAGCAACGCATCGGCTTGATTGTTTCGTGTTAGTTCGAGTAGCCCCAACTGATGGTGAGCTTGCCAATAATTGGGTTCATCCGCAATCAACTTTTGAAGGATTTTTGCGGCCTCTTCGTAACGATAAAGCGTCTGCCACAATAACATGGCATCGGCTAGACGAGCATTGGGCAGATTCCTTTCGAGTGCTAACGCTTCGGAAACGGACTCGCGAGCGGTCTGAATTAGTTCAATCGATTCCTCTGTTGAACTTTGCGCGGCAAGCGTAATGGACGTCAACGCGATCCCTGCCAGTGGTGCGGCATAATGTTTGTCTTGCCGATGTGCCGATTGGAAGCACAGAAGTGCCTTTCGCAAGCCAGCGGGACTGTCGGGGTCAGCACGTCCTGCTCCATCCATTAGGCAACTAAACGAACCTTGGTTTGTAGGGGACGGGCCCGAATCGGACGAAGTCAAAGAACGCCCCACAGCAGCCGCCAACTCGGATGCAAAGCGAGATTGCTCTAACAAACTCTCTCCGGTAGGCGACAGAAATGTTTGCCCCCATAGCTGATTTCCGGTTCGCGACGAGATGATCTGCAGGTTGATTTCGTCAAATGACTTCTCACCACGCTTCACGGTGTTAAAGTTGCCGGTCACTAAAGCGTCGACGTCAAGCTCGTTTCCAATCGCAATGAATTCGTTTCGAGTGCTAGCGACGAAAGGGCGAAATGGAGTAACGCTAACGTCTTTCAGTCGGCTGAGTTCGTTGACTAGTAGGACTGCAATCTCGTCGCCGCGATCGGTGGTTTGATCGCCGATTGGCTGGCCTGCTGACATACTTGCCAATCGGGTAGCACGCCCGTTGGTATCGGTGAAGGACAGCACTGCTAACGAACCAATGTCTCGGAGCGTTTCGTTGTGATATTGAACCGTCAATTCGGCGAGTATTCCGCCAAGTGCACCACCCGTCACAAGTTCAAAGAAGCGGCGGCGCGCGAAAACACCAGCTCCGTAACCTGACTCGATTTGCTGATGGATCGGATCGAGTTCAGTGCCACGTCGTCGCAATCGCGTCGCGATATCGTCGGCCGAAGCGGGCCGTTTGCCGATTTCTTTCTGCAAGCACTCGCTGATAAGATCGGCGAGCTCGACGTCAACGCGTCGGCGGACGGGGTCGGTGTCCGGAACGGATTCCAAAGTGGAGGCAAAGCGAGCGCTGGCTGTAGAACCATCAAAGGCTCGTTTTCCGTAGAACGCTTCGAACAGGACGCAGCCCAGAGCAAAAATGTCAGCGGCGGGGCCTGCGGTTTCACCACGAGCCTGTTCTGGTGCCATGTAGCCCGGCGTTCCCATGACCACTCCCTCACGGGTGCGATCGCCTGGAGCCCCATCGAATAGACTGCCTTCGGAACGCGACAGACCGAAGTCGAACAGCTTTACCGCAATCCCGTGAGGTGCCGAGCCATTGGTTGCCCCCCCCTTTCGATCGGAACTGCGCTGCATGACCATAATGTTCTGCGGCTTCAGATCTCGGTGCACCACGCCACTGCGGTGGGCGACCGCTAATGCGTCGGCAATCTGTGCCCCCATACGTCTGACCGTGTTAGCGTCGCAGGAGGTCTTCGCCAAATACAGGTCAAGCGTTTCCCCCTCGAGCAGTTCCATCACAGCAAACGGATTGGAATCGGCCACTCCAACATCAAAAAGTTCGACGATGTTGGGGTGACTCAACGCGGCGACCGCGCGGGCTTCGCGTTCAAAGCGTTCTCGCAGCGATTCTCGTTTCTCTCGATCGCGGGTGGAATTGCTGATCGCCAGCATTTTTATCGCTACTTTGCGATCCAGACGTGTATCCACTGCCTGATACACGATGCCCATCCCCCCTTGGCCGAGGACACAGGTAATCAAGTAGGGACCAATTTTGCGTCCGACGGCTTCGGGAGTGGCGTTGGAAACTGGGATTGCGTGTGTCGTGAACGAGAAAGCTGAGTGTGGGCGTTCGGTCGGTTCGGTCGAAATCTCATCGCGAACAGCAATCAGCTCTTTCCGCAACAATTCCGCACTGCTTCCGCCATGTGCACTAACCAAATCGTCGATCGACGGTGCGTCCCCGCTTCGCAACGCTTGCTCGTAATCGAGACAAATCGCGTCGAGTCTAGCGAGTTCATTTGCGGTCAAATCGTTCAGATCCATCGTTAATCTCCAGCATTACACGAGCGAACGCCGTTTCCATACACCGCTGCGTTCGTTAAACACTCTCGTCTGCTTTGGCTTCGGACCACATTCGGCGAATCAATTGCAACCGACGCTCGACCGCTCGTTTGCTAAGTTCCAATCGCTCCGCGATCTCGTCTACAAGAAAACCGTCCATCCGCATTACGGCGATTTGGCGAAGTTGTTCATCGCCTAGTTGGTCTAACAACGTTTCGCAGGCTTCGGCAAGCTCAGCTCGGACATCGGGTGAGGAGTCATCGCTGGGGACATTTCCGATTCCAACCTCACGCCCACCCTCGTTGGGATCGATGAACACCGATTCACCACGGATATTCCCCCCCCCGCGTTTTTGCCGCGTATGATGCCTCAAATGGG
>CAXBHV010000696.1:0-4661 GCA_963974855.1 uncultured Rhodopirellula sp.
TTTTGTCCAACGCGTCGTAGCAAAGACTGAACTGAGGCATACAGAAAATCATGTTCGCCATGATCGTTGCCACGATCCAGCCCCAACCGAGCGCCGGGTTGATTTCGCTGTTGATCGCTTCAAACGGGCGACGCCCCGTACTCAGCGTGACATAGCTGATCGCCGACAACATCACGACGCCCAACACGATCGCGACCAATTGCAACCACAGCATGCTGTAGCCGCCAAGCACGCCGAGGAACAACGATCCGGCCAATGAACCACCGCCCAGCGTGATCGCACTTTGCAACCAACCGGGACCCGACAACCGAATGTAAGCCCCCAGAACCTTGCCATCGGCTTGTGCCTGCCGAAGTAACTCGCGATCGGCTTGGACTTTTTCGTTCCCTTGAGTTGCTTGGTCGGTTTCGGCTGCTGACATGGCGAGATTTTCTGTGGTGGGGTGTGGGAAGAACGAATAGATAAGGTCGGTAGGAAATGCGGATGCAGTGCGAGGACGCGTCCGCATGACTTTTTTGACGTGGCGAATGCACGCCCGGGCAAGACCGAAAATCCTGCCCCTGAAACAACGCTCGCTGCTTAACCTTCGAGTTCAGCGAGGTAGCGTTCGGCGTCCAGTGCTGCCATACATCCAGTTCCTGCGGACGTGATCGCCTGTCGATAATAATCGTCCGCGACGTCGCCTGCAGCAAAAACACCCTTCGCGGTGGTGTTCGTGCGGAAAGTTTTTGTCCAACGAATATAACCGCTGCTGTTGGTCTCGACCGCACCATTCAAAAAGGCAGTATTCGGGGTATGCCCAATCGCGACGAACATGCCACCGACAGGCAAGTCGCTGATCGAGCCATCGATGGTGCTTTTCAGCTTGATTCCGGTGACGATTTTCTCGTCGCCGTAAACTTCATCGACGACACTGTTCCACTTCATCTCGATATTCGGATGGTTCAGGGCACGGTCCTGCATCACTTTGGACGCCCGCATCTCGTCACGTCGAACGACCAAGTAGATCGTCGCAGCGTTCTTCAGATTGGCAAGATAGGTCGCTTCTTCGACAGCCGAGTCACCACCGCCAACGACCGCGAGCGGCTTGGCACGATAGATTGGCAACGCACCGTCGCAGACCGCACAAGCGCTGACACCTTTGTTCTTATACGCTTCCTCGGTATCTAAGCCGAGGTAATTAGCGCGTGCTCCGGTCGCGATGATCACGGTTTTCGCTTTGACCGGTTCGCCGCTGGCAGGTTTCAGCACGTGAACATCGCCGGAAAAGTCAACGCTTTCGATATCGTCGCTAACCACGCGGGTGCCGAAATTGAGTGCTTGCTGCTTCATCAGCTCCATCAGTTCGACGCCTTGCACGGCGTAATGGGGCTGGCCGTCTTTCTCGTGCCCAGCGGGGGCCATCGGCAAGTTCCAGTGCCGGTCCTTGTCGACGGCGGATTCCACAAACGCGCGGACGTTTCCGGCAGGAAATCCAGCGTAGTTTTCGACTTCGGTGGTAAACGCTAACTGGCCCAACGGAATCATTTCCGGACGCACGGTGCCCTCATAGACGACCGGATTCAGGTTCGCGCGAGCTGCATAAATTGCTGCGGACCATCCCGCAGGACCACTTCCAATGATAATTGTCTTCTCTATTTTGTCGCTCACGCTTGTGCGGCTCCCGGATTTCGTTGCATTAAAGGAAAGATTTTGAGAGTTGACCACGGTATTATAGGGTGAAAATCGTCCTATACTACGGGCGGTATACACGAATGATGGTGAACACGAAACACCGTCAATGGTGTGAGTCTGTTTTGCAGATCCTTCCGAGCGTCGTCAGTGAACTGGCTCACTGAAGCTTTCCGCTGACGATGCTCAAATTCACGCGTTTTTCGCTCCCTCCCAACCTTTGATTAGAACGTTATTTTTCATGAGCACATTGATTGTGGCCTTGGCGTCGATGATCGGATTCATCGTTGCCTACAATACCTATGGTCGCTGGCTAGCACGTCGTTTGTTTCAGTTGAGCCCCGAAGCGGTCGTACCGAGTCACGAACTTCGTGATGATGTCGACTTTGTCCCGACGCGTCGATCGGTGATCTTTGGGCACCACTTCACCAGTATCGCGGGGACGGGGCCGATTGTGGGCCCGGCATTGGCCGTGTTCTGGGGATGGTTGCCAGCTCTGTTGTGGGTCGTTTTTGGAGCGATCTTGATCGGTGGCGTTCACGACATGGCGGCGCTCGTCATTTCGCTTCGCAACAAGGGACAAACGATTGGCGAAGTCGCGGGACGGCTGATCACGCCGCGAGCGAAGGTGCTATTTCTGGCCGTGTTGGCACTCGCGTTGTCCGTCGTCCTGGCCGTCTTTGGCTTGGTGATTGCCATTATCTTCGCGATCTATCCCGAATCGGTGTTGAGCGTTTGGATCGCGATGCCGGTCGCAATTGGAATCGGGATTTGGGTTTACAAAAAAGGGGGCGGACTGCTCGGTCCCAGCGTATTTGGTTTGGTCGTTCTGTACGGTGCCGTTTACTTCGGTGCGTACTACATGCCGATATCGTTGCCCGATAACAGCGACGGTTTTTTCACACCGGTGGTCGTTTGGACGCTGGTTTTGTTGGCCTATGCCTTCGCCGCTTCGGTGCTTCCGGTTTGGTTACTGCTGCAACCCCGTGATTACATCAACAGCCACCAACTATACGTGGCACTTGTGCTGCTTGTGATCGGATTGGGAGTCGCCTCCGTATCGGGCAGTGCTGACCTGATTGCATCCGCTCCGGCGATTGCCAAGGCTGAGAATGTCCCCGCCGATGCGCCGCCGATCCTTCCTTTCTTGTTCATTACGATCGCATGTGGTGCCTGTAGCGGGTTTCATTGTTTGGTCAGCAGTGGAACGACCAGCAAACAAATCAATTGTGAAACCGATGCTCAAGCAGTCGGTTATGGAGCGATGTTGCTCGAAGGTGCCTTGGCGGTGCTCGTGATATTGGCGTGCTGTGCCGGGATCGGTATGGGAGGAGTCCAACGAACCGAAGTCAACGGGATCGGCGAGTACACCAACGTGTTGGGCGCCGACGGAACGGTCGCGACTGGCAACGCGGCTTGGAAAACGTACTACCGCGCGACCAAAGCCGACGGATCACCGGGCGGATGGGCCGACCACAAGTTGCCTCAAAAATTGGCTGCGTTTATCGATGGTGGAGCAAACTTTTTGGCCACAATCGGACTGCCGCTGAAACTAGCGATTGCGATCATGGCGGTGCTTGTTGCCAGTTTTGCCGCGACCACGCTCGATACCGCGACACGATTGCAGCGTTATGTCTTGCAAGAACTTGGCGAAAGCGTACACATCAAACCGATGACCAACAAATTCATCGCAACGGGAATTGCGGTTGCCGTCGCCGCCGTCATCGCTCTCGGGGTGGGTGACAAACCAGGAACAGGCGGGATGGTGCTATGGCCATTGTTCGGAGCGACCAATCAATTGCTGGCGGGATTGGCCTTGATGGTCGCCGTCTTTTACCTTGCCCGGCGTTCCAAACCGTTCGCGTTCGTCGCCATTCCGATGTTCATTATGTTGGTCATGCCGGCATGGGCGATGACGTACGATTTGGTTTATAACTGGATCCCCCAGCAAAAATGGACATTGATCCTGTTCGGATTTGGCATCCTTGGCTTGCAAGCCTGGATGGTGCTGGAGGGAATTCTGATGTGGCAACGCTGCCGCGGTGTCCTCGAGGCTCCGATTGCGTCCGTCACATCGTCGGCATCCGAATCGGCTGCGGCAAGCTGACGCAGACTTAGGCGGCTACTTTTTAGCAATCTTTGATCACCTCGCGACGGATCATCGCGTCCGTCGTATAAAGACGGCTCACTGTGCTTGGACTCAGTGGGCCGCTTCGTCTCTCGTTTAGTTTTCTCGAAGGTTTATTGCATGCGTGTTCTCTCTGGTATCCAACCCACCGGACGACCTCACTGGGGCAACTTTTTTGGTGCGATTCGTCAATACATCGACCTGCAAGACGACAACGACGGCTTCTATTTCATCGCCGACATGCACGCCTTGACGACCGTCCGTGACGCGGCAGCGCTGAAACAATACACGCTCGATGCGGCGTTGGATCTGTTGGCACTCGGGCTGGATCCGAAAAAGGCAACGCTGTTCGTGCAGTCGCAAGTGCCTGAGGTCAGCGAGTTGACTTGGCTATTGATGACCGGCACGCCGATGGGTCTGCTCGAGCGGTGCCATGCCTACAAAGACAAAAAAGAAAAGGGGCTGAACGCGGATGCGGGGCTATTCACCTATCCCGTCTTGATGGCTGCGGACATCTTGATCTATGACTCCGAAGTCGTTCCGGTCGGCCAAGATCAAATCCAACATATCGAAGTGGCTCGCGATTTGGCGGGCAGTTTCAACCACACCTTTGGCGAAACCTTCAAGTTGCCCAAGGCAAAGACGAATCACTACCGACAGCCGAGCGATGGAAGAACCGAAAGAGCCCGAGGGCGATCATCTGTTCCAGCTGTATCGATTGTTCTCGTCGTCCGAAGATGTCGAAACCATGGCTGCGATGTACCGACGAGGCGGGTTCGGTTACGGCGACGTCAAGAAGGCGGTTGCCGAGGCAAGTGAAAACTACTTTGCCGCAGCGCGGGCACGTCGCGAAGAACTCGAA
>CAXBHV010000697.1:0-4652 GCA_963974855.1 uncultured Rhodopirellula sp.
GACCACGTCAGTGGCAATGTGCTCGCGTCACGTGGCCCCGCACCGGCACCTAAAAACGCAGGCCAAGCCTCAGGCGTGCTCGCGGCAAGTGCTGTCCAAATCGCAAGAAAGTAAACCATGGTGAATTTGTTTGAAAAAGAAGAATTCGAAGTGGGAAACGGACGTCACTCGGCTTCGTCGGTCGGAGCATACTCGACGTCGATCACTACATTGTTGATGGTTGGCTCAACCTCAACGACGATTCCCGAGCTACGAAAATCGCGATATTTTTGATGCAAAATTGATTTGGGCAGCAGTCCCGGCCGCTCAACGCCAGTACCAATGACGGGATCTGCGATTACAACGACGCGGTGGCTGCCCGCGACCGCGCCATCATCGATTTGATAGGTGCCAAGAAAGAAGCTTCCGTCCGGCGCAATCTCGCCCGTCGCCGTGATCGGATTCTTAACTCCCGAAATCTCAAACTCGATTGTCCCCTCGCGAAGCAATTTGCCATCGGGAAAGCGGACGACGCCGCTAACCGGATAAGTAGTGGTTTCCCCTGACGAGCAACCTAGAAGCGAGAACGCCATTAGCGGTAGCAGGGTAAGCATCGCACGCAACATCATCGTTTGATTCCATGACTCTTTGGGGGAGTGGCACCGATCATCAATCAAACCGGTACTTCGTTTCAGTAACGCAAGGATCGAAGAGTTCGTCGCAGAATTGCAGCGTGTTGTCGATGGCAGCTTTATCGGCGACCCGACGCCCCCTGTCGTCACACGATTTTAGCAACGTCAGCTGTTACGCGGAAAGCCACCGTAGGTGGGGGGCAAATCTGCAGATCCAAGATCTGTTTCACCCAGCGGCTGCATTTTAGTGCTGCTCGCTGGGTTTGTAAGATCACAGCAATATCGAAGCTCATGTGGACTCCGCCATACGAGTCAACCAGTGAAGGACCCTCGGAAAAATAACTGTCGGAATTTTCCGTAGTGGACGAGGCAACGAGTCCTTTTTGGCTGATTGAAGCTGCAGGACTCGTTGCCTCGTCCACTACCGCCCGCCATTTATTGTTCCGAACGTCCTAACCGGATTGTGAGCCGACGCTACTTCTGGTAGCGACGGTCATCCGAATTGCCAGCGGCCATTAGATAGGCAATCAAATCGCGAATCTCTTCCTTGCTGAGTGCATCCAGCAGACCTTCGGGCATTTGCGACACCGTCGATGGCTCCATCTCCTCGATCTCGTCTTTCGAGACAATCACCGGCTTGTCCGTCGCTTTGACCGGATAGACCTCGATCTTATCGCCCTTGTCGACCACGATTCCGGTCACAACTTGACCACTGTCGATCAAGACATTGGTCGAACCATATTGGTCCGAAATGTCTTTGCTGGGATGCACAATCGCTTCGACCACATACCACTGGTCAAACTTGTTAGGGATGCTGGTCAAATCGGGACCGACACCGCCGCCCAAACCGGCCAAGCGGTGACATTTGCCACACTCCGCCGCAAAGAACAGGTTTCGGCCTCGCTCGAAATCTGGCTTGCCACCGGTCGCGGCCAACGCTTCATCAAGCTTCCATTTTTTCCCAGGCCCCTTGGGCGGACTGATTTCAAAATTCGGTACGGGATTAAAGTCTTCGCCGGTGATATCTTGCAGTGCTTCACGCTCTTCGTTGGAACAGGTCTGCAGTGCCTCGGTTCGCATGTTCTCCAAGAACCCTGGATAGCTGGCGCCTCCGGAACCTTTGGCGGCACGGTTCAGAAATTCGAAATAGGCTCGTCGTTGATCCAGCGTCCAACCGGTTGCCAAATTCCGCAACTCGAACGCCAACGCAATCTCTTGTGATGGCGGTGGATTTTCACGCATCTTGTCGATGCTCGCTCCGTAGCCTCGATTGCGGCTGGCCAGTTCTTCCCAATCCGGAATCACTGGTTCGGATCCTTCGGTGATCAACTTCATCGCCTTGCTGATCACAGTAGGCGAACGCAAATACACCAGGATCGTGACGAGTTCACGATTCACGTCGGAGGATTGATTTGGCAGCAAGCCATCCAGTTCTGCGATGACTTGTTTTCGCTGCTCGTCGTTCGGTTTGCCCAAGCGGATGAAAGTCAATTCATAGGCTCGCAATAACCCCAGCAGCTGCATCTCCGAAAGCTCGGCGGGCTCGATCGCCAACAAGCTGTCTAGCAGCGGTCCTTGGTGACTCGAATCACCAAGTCGTGCCAGAGCCACGGCCGAGGTGATTTTGCTTTGTAAATCCGATTCGCTCAGAGCCCGATCGGCCCACTGGGAAACCGGTTGCGATTCGATCGCGACACGTGCTGCGGCGCGAATGAAACGGTCATTGCTCGCCAAATAAGGCCAAGCGGTCTCGACTGCCTTGGCGTCGACGCGGCCGTGAAAGGCTTCGAGCATCCGCCGCGTTTGGCGTGCTTTTGCAGCGGCGTCGTTCGCAACGGTTTCGGGAGCCGCCGTCGATTGGTCACCGACGTAACGCACACGAAAGAAGGCCGAAGCAGCGCCGCGACCACCGACGGTAAAGTAAAAGTGTCCATCCGAACCGACAACCGCATCGGTCACCGGAAGCGGCGTGCCGTACACAAACGGCTCGCTTTCACCAGTGTACCCTGCACCGTTGGGCGTCATGTGAATGGCGTAGATCGTTCCGAAGGTCCAATCCAGTGCATAGAGTGCTTCTTGGTACTTCGTTGGAAACGCGGCTCCGATTCCCGAGGCAACGCCGGTGGGCGAGCCGGGACCGATATCCACGACCGGTGGCAGGCTGTCTTCGAAATACGGACGCCATTTCCCAGTGCCACTTCGCCAACCGTAGTCGCCGCCGCTGACGACTTGGCAAATCCGAGTGGGGCGGTACCATGGCATTCCCATGTCCCATTCCATATCGGCATCAAAGGTGAACATGTCACCGAATCGGTTCAGCGCGACGTCGTACTCGTTGCGGAATCCGATACAGATCAGCTCTTGTTCCTTCGTTTCAGGATCGAGTCGCGTGACCCAGCCGCCGGGAGCCAACAAGCCACGTGCATGACCGCGAGCGTCCCACATCCGCGGCAATAAAAAGTCTTCGTCCCATGACTGAACTCGCTTGGACGCGACTTCACCCATCGGGGCATGGTTCCCGCCGACCATGTAAATGCCTTTACCGTCTTCGGTCAAAATCAGGGCATGGTTGCCATGCTCACCGCCCCCGGTTTTACTCGGGTAACGCTCGGCGGTGTCGAGTTTGCCGTCTTGGTCGCTATCGGTCACGCGATACAAATGGCCGCCGTTGCGATGCACCCACAATGAATCAAACGCCCATAGCAAACCTTGAGCCCCCGAGAGGACTTGGCCGCTTTCAGGATCTTTGACAACGATCGGCTCGACGTTGGTTTGTCCGTCGACGAAGGTGATGTGAAACAGGCCCTTGTCGGCTTGGTCGCTCGCGAAGAAACCGCCGTTTGCATCGGTGGTCAAGCAAACCCAACTTCCTTCGGATTTTGGGACCTCGTACAATCGCTCGATCACGAAACCAGGCTGTGTGATGATGTGACGCGGGTTCAGCGGATCGTTGTTGCCGCCCGCTGCATTGCTATAGTTCGGAACGTTCCAAGGGCCGACGCCCAATTTGCCAGCAACGTGCAGCGTTCCGCTGGTCCACGCCGATGAGGTCGTTGCTGCGGTTTGCCAGCCTTCGCTGACACTGTCGGCGATCTTCCACGACTTGTCCGAGATGATCGTTGTCTTTTTATTGCCATCAAGTTCTGCGGTCATTTTCAGCACCAATGCCGCAGTCCCTTCGTCGTTCTGTCCCTCGATCGCGATCAAGTTCTCGCCGACTTTTAAATGTTTTGCGACATCGGCTTCGACAGGCTCCTGCCATGCATCACTTTGACCCACCAGTTGCCCATTGATCCAAACTTTCACATGGTTATCACAAGTGGTGTACAAACGAGCCGATTTCGCGGCCGCAGCAAGCGAGAATGACTTTCGAAAGAATAGTTTTTGATTCTTCGTCGGTTGTTTGTTCCAAATCCACTGGGCTTCGGGTGCACTCGTCAGCCACTTCTTCTTCGCGTCGGGTGATTGTGGATTCGCTGCCGCGTCATCCTTGCTTGGTGTCGTAGCGGATTCCGAGAGCTGGCGAACAAGCTGCTGGCCCGATTCCGCATCAAGGTTTCGTAGCAACAGGTTACGGAACTCAACTTTCATCGCGGGGCCCGCGTGCAACTGCAATCCGAGCACGCCTTTCCGCATTGCTTTGGGGTGATCGTCGGTCACGTCGACGGTGGTCACACCGTTGACTTGATGGATGATGCGGTTGCCGACGGCAACGATCCGCAAGTCGTTCCACTGGGTGTCGGTAAGCTGCTCACTACTCGGCAGTTGGGTAAGCACTTTCTTTTCGCCATCAGCTTGGATATGAATTTTTTGTCCTCGCGTCGCGATGATGCCGCGGTCGGCAAACTTTTCGCCGTACATCATGCCAAAGTAGTTTTGACTGGGATGTAGATCCGCCTGGTACCCCGCCAGCACAAAGCCTTCGGAATCGACAATGTCGCTACGGTACTGGACGCCCGAGTTGTTGCCCTCGAAACGGACTTTGCAGCGGAATTCGAAATCGGCGACTTCGCCGTCTTGCCACACCAAGAACGTGTTGCC
>CAXBHV010000698.1:0-4650 GCA_963974855.1 uncultured Rhodopirellula sp.
TACTCGCACGACTGACGAATCCCTCCTTCGATTCAGAAACCTACGATGGACTGCAATTTCTTTTCCCAATCGTTTTTCGATTCTTTCGTGATGCCGCTTGCCCAAGCGGACGAGCTCGTTGAGCCCGTAAAGGAAGGAATCTCAATCGACCAGTACATTTGGCTTGCTGCCGCTGTCGCTGTTTTGATTGTCCCATTCATCCTCGGCGGGTGGCTGGCGAAGATGCTGAAGATGCCCAACTACTCGACCCGACTGGGGTTGGTATTGCTGGCAATCATCGCAAGCTCAACCGTCTTGATCAACAAACGCCCGACTCGCGGTGTTGACCTTCAAGGGGGAACGATCCTGGTTTACGAGATTGACCAGAGTAAAAATATTGGCAAAGACACTCACACGGGGCGACTGATCACTTCCGAAGATCTCGTTGAGCCGCTTTCACGCCGAATCAACCCGAGTGGTACCAAGGAAATCGTGATTCGCCCTTACGGCGAAAGTCAGATCGAAATCATTGTTCCTGCTAAATCGAGTGCGGATAACGAGAGTGGCGGATCAAGGGGGATGGGGGAAGTCGACGAACTCGACCGCATCAAACGACGTGTTGAAGAAGCGGGGATTTTGCGATTTGCGATTCTCGCCAACCGTTTTGATCACCAACGAATCATCGATTTGGCGAAGGAGCAGTCCGAGTCCGACAGCCAAGCCGAGCGTACTAGCACCATCGTAAGGGACGTTAACGACGAAATCGTCGGCCGCTGGGCTCGCGTCGATCAAGAAAAAATCGAAAAGCAAGGCGTTCGCCCGTTGCGAGTCAACGTCGGCAACGCCGTCGTTCGTAACCCAAATACCGGTCAATTTATTGAACTTCCCGCCAGCGTTCGTGGCGACAACGGCGAAATCAAAACAGTCAAGTGGATGCAGCAAGAAGGCCTCGACAACATCGAAACATTGATGATCGTCGACCCTGACTTGGACATCAAAGGAGACGACTTGGCGTTCGCTGCGAGCACGTTTGACCAAAACGGTGCTCCGGCAGTTGCATTTAATCTGACCGACGAAGGTTCGGGACGCTTCTTTGCTCTGACAACCAACAACGCTCCTGTGGGAACGATGCAGCGACAATTGGGCATCGTATTGGACGATGACTTGCTGTCTGCCCCTAACATCCTGCAGCCGATTCGCAAAGAAGGCCGTATCACGGGCAGCTTCACTAAGGAAGAAGTCCAAGATTTGGTCGCGGTACTAAAAGCAGGTCAGTTGCCAGCCGCACTGACGCCACAACCGATTGCTGAAAACCAGATTGACCCGACGCTCGGTAAAGACACGATCGACAAAGGTTTCTTTGCGATTGGATTGTCCTTGAGTCTGGTTCTCGTGTTCATCCTGTTCTACTACCGGTTCGCTGGCGTGGTCGCTTGTATCGCGCTGGTTTTGAACTTGGGAATGATTCTGGGGACGATGGTGCTGATCAACCAGCCGCTGACGCTTCCTGGGCTCGCAGGTCTTGTTTTGACCGTCGGTATGTCGGTTGACGCGAACGTTCTGATTTTTGAACGAATACGCGAGGAATTGAAGAAGGGGGCCGCATCACGGATGGCGATTCGAAACGGATTCGCCAAAGCGACCGTTACGATTGTCGACGCGAACTTAACGACGTTGATCACTGCAATCGTTTTGTACGCGATCGGTACCGACCAGATTCGTGGATTCGCGGTCACTTTGATCTTGGGTATTTTGTACTCGATGTTCACCGCGATCTACATGTCGCGAACGTTCTTTGACATTGCCGAACGCCATGGCTTCTTGACCTTGAACATGTCCGACGGCGTTAATTCGCTACGCGGTATGTTCTCGAGCGGGGACAACATTGACTTCATGGGCAAAGGCAAAGTCGCCTTGGCCGTTTCGACGCTGCTTGTTGCAATCGGCATCGCGTCGATCTTCGCTCGCGGACAAGGTATTTTCGACATCGACTTCGCTGGTGGATCATCGGTTCAGTTCCGAGTCGACAAGCCAACCGAAACCGATACGATTCGCAAGATCGTTGGCGAAGTGATGGTCGCCGAAGACGGTGAGCCGGTTCAGTTCACCGTTAATGGTGTGACGATGGATTCAAGCCCCAACGGTACGGTCTACAAGGTCGACTCGTCGTACGAGCAAGTCGATCAGCTAAAAGATAAGATCTCCGAAGCATTCGCCACCGAGGACACCGTAAACCTCGTGACTTACAAGATTGATATTTCTCCTGCCGAGCCTAAAGCTTCCACTGCTCCGAACGCGTCTTCGATGAATTCGCGTGACATCAACGGGACGCGACTGGCTTTGTTCTATCCTCAGGATGAAGCGGAAACGGATACCGTTGCTGCCGATGAAGATAAACCCGAAGCAGCAGCGACTACCCCTGCCGTTTCGGATCGCGGGGTGATCGTATACAGCACGGCGTTGATCAAACTTGGGATTGAAGGCGAAGATGGCGGTGCCGGTATCAACGCACCCACTTTGGTCGAAACGTTGATGAATGCGGCCAAAGCGGTCAATGTGCCATTGAACGAACGCGGTATCGAACTGACGCCGATTGGCGAAGGTGCCGACAAATGGAACACGAAGTCCTCACTCTCGTTCAGTGAATGGACCGTGAAATTGCCTTTGGAATTCGCTCAAGCCGATGCGATCATGGAGCAAATCAAGGATAGCCTTGGCAACAAGCCTGTTTGGATTAGCAGCAGTAGCGTGGGCGGCCAAGTCGCCGGCGACATGATCGGACGTGCACTTGGTGCATTGTTCGGCAGCTTGTTGTGCATCATCGGATACATTTGGTTCCGATTCCAACGAGTGATGTACGGTTTGGCGGCAGTAGTCGCGCTGCTACACGATGTTATCGTGACACTTGGTGCGATCGCGGTTAGTTACTGGCTCGCCGACGCTCTCGGATTCCTGTTGATCGACCCGTTCAAGATCAGCCTGACCGTCGTCGCGGCACTGTTAACGATCATCGGTTACTCGCTGAACGATACGATTGTTGTGTTCGACCGTATCCGTGAAACCAAGGGCAAGTCCACTCGGTTGACCGGCGATATGATTAATACCAGTATCAATCAGACTCTCAGTCGTACGTTGCTGACTTCGATAACAACTTTGATCGTAGTTGTTCTGCTATACACAGTTGGCGGAGCGGGGATTCACGCCTTTGCGTTTGCATTGGTCGTGGGCGTGTTGGTCGGAACCTATAGTTCGATCTTTGTCGCGAGTCCCGTTTTGCTGTATCTGATCCAACGCAACGAAAAGGTCAAACCAGCGTAGTACTGCGGTCAACGATCGCGGGCGACGGATATCATTTACGCCATCGTCCGTGCAAATTAAATGACGAAGGCGACGGCGTGTTACAGCGTACCGTCGCCGTTTCGTTTCGCATTGTCGGATTATTTATTATCGCACTGACCGACCTAACCCGCTAAATTGATGTGCGGTAGTCGTTTAGAGCACTGGAGTTGATCGATGCGTACTCTTCGAGCCATTTGGCTTTTTCTGTTCGGTTCGGTCTTCTTCGTTCCTGCTCTGCATGCCGAAAGTCCTTCGGGAGTTCGCTCGAAAGGCCAATGGCAAACTCGGCTCCGCGCTGATGTGATGCATCTTGCCGCAGATTATGTGGCCAAACGTTTTATCGAAAACGGATTGCGGACTGACCTGTTCCAAGGTACTCCGTTTCAGAAACTTGAGATCCCCGTGGGTGCACGCGCTGGCGAGTCCGAGAACAACTTTGTGCGGATTCGCAGCACTCGGGCAACGTCCGATTCGAACGCAATTGAGGGACGCGATATTGAAGTCGGCGACATTGAAGGTGGTGACGCCGATTTGATTGATATCAACGAGTCTCTTTCCTCGGGGATGAACCCCATGTCGATCGGATCCGCGACGGGAAACGTCAGCGGAAGTCTAGTTTTTGTGGGCTATGGGATCACTGCTCCGGCGTTGGGCTACGACGACTACGAGGGAATCGACGTCCAAGACAAAATTGTCGTCATCTTGCGAAAAGAGCCTGGCGTGAACGATGCCAGCAGTCGTTTTGATGGGACAAAAACCTCACAATATGCCTACTTTCAAACCAAGGTTGAAAACGCGATCAAGCACGGTGCTGCGGCAGTCATCCTGATCAATGATCCCAATAGCATCAAATCCTCGGTCGCCGAAGCTGAAAAGAAACTGGCTGCGGAAAATGAGCGGCTCAAGGCGGTGTTCGGCCAAATTGAACGACTGCCGGTCGAAGCCAAGAATATTAGAGCCACGTTGCTATCGCGAATCTCCGGGATTGAAACGATCATCACCGGACTTCGCAGTGATGTAGAGGAAAAAGTTCGCGGTGTGATGCAGATCGCCGAAGCAGGACCCACCGTCGAAGTCGATGTGCTCAAGGGCAACAATCTTGCCTCGAGCTCTAGTGATCAAGACAAGCCAGAAAAGAAAAGCATCCCCGTCGTTTCGCTAGCACGCAATCGCTTTGATTTTGTATTGCAGCGGACCACAGGACTTCGCCTTGCCGAAATCGAAAAGCGGATTGATAGCACGTATCGTCCTGAAAGCATGCTGCTTCCCAATGTCGACGCTAGCATCAGCGTTGAATTGCAATCACCCAATGCTAGCACATCGAATGTTATT
>CAXBHV010000699.1:0-4648 GCA_963974855.1 uncultured Rhodopirellula sp.
CAGCACCGATCATACCGTTCAGAGCCCAGGTGGTGGTCCACATAAAGTTGGCTCGCGCCGCGTAATCGTGATCGTCTTCCTTCAACCGTGGTGCCAATTCGATCAGCGTTTGCAACAAGCCTTCGGCAAATCGATCTTGCACCATCGCATCAACGGGATAAGTCAAATATTGCTCGATGATGTGGACAAACGCGTCGGCGACGCCGTTGGCAAGTTGGCGCTGAGGCAACGAATAAGTCTTTGTCGGATCAAGGACCGAAAAGGCGGGGTACACGTGCGGGCTCATGAAGGCCAGCTTCGCCTTGAGTGCATCGTTGGTGACCACCGAGCCATGATTCATTTCCGATCCGGTTGCGGGCAGCGTCAACACAGTTCCAAACTGCACCGCCGCAGTGACGTTCGTGCCCCGTTCGGTCAAAATGCTCCACGTGTCGCCATCAAAGGGGATCGCTGCTGCGACGAACTTGGTTCCATCAATCACCGAACCACCGCCCACGGCCAACAAGAAATCGACTTTTTCAGTGCGTGCCAACTCCACCGCACGCATCAACGTTGCGAACCGGGGGTTGGCTTCGATCCCGCCGAACTCCACAACGTCGCGTTTACCTAACGCGGCACGTACTTCGTCAAGCGTTCCGTTGCGCTGGGCGCTTTGTCCGCCGTAGAGCACCAGGACGCGGGCGTCTGTGGGGACTTGGTCGTCCAGATCGGCAACGCGTCCTTCGCCAAACAGGATGCGGGTTGGGTTCTGAAAATCAAAGTTATTCATCGTACTTCTTTCTTTTATTAGACCGGTCGGCTAGTGAGTGTTTTAAAAAAAAATTTTTTAGGTGTCGGTGGCGTCGATGAGACGGCGGGTCAGCCGCATTGCGTCATCGAACGCGGCTCCGTTTTTACGTAATTTGTCAAGCAAACTGGCTCCGAGCCAAAGTTGGTAGAGCCACTCGGCGAGTTCGACGGGGGTGGCATCGGAGTGGATCGATCCGTCCGTTGCACCGGCTTCGATGAGGCTGGCCAGCCGGGCGATCACGCGGTCGGTGCCTTGTTGGAGTGCTTCTCGCATTTCGATCGAGAAGTCGGCGATCTCGGCACTGAGCTTCACGACCAAGCATTTATTGGTGGTGCAGTCATCGGTTTGCGATTGTTGCCAGCAGCGGAAATAGCGGAGCAACTGGTTCGCCGCAGTTCCGCCAGCCTCGGCGAGCAGCGATTCCAAATCGTCCATGTAGGTCGTGACATAATCTTGGATCAACGCTTGGCCAAACTTCTCTTTTGACGCGAAGTAGTGGTAGAACGAGCCTTTGGGGACATTCGCCAGTTTCAGCAGCTCGGTCAACCCGACGGCATTAAAGCCTTTTTGTGCCATCACCGCTCGCCCTTGAGCGAGAATGTGGGTTCGCGTATCGGAGTGTTTGACGTTCATACAAACTACTATCGCCACAATTAGACCGGTCGTCTAGTGGTGATCTTGAAAAAGCGAGTAACTTTTCTGGTAGGGGCTGAGGATCCGGTTCCAGGCCGTAGCGAAAGTCGCAGAGACTTTCGGTAATTAGCGGTGCGGATCGAAACTAGTGAGGTGAGTTGCGAAAAGGTAGACCGCTGAAACATTTGGCAAATTTCGCTACGGGAGGCCGCCGAAACTCTACGCGAGTTTCGCTACGGGGAGTTTCGTTGTGGCGGGGGAGGGCAGGGCGGCTACTTGGCGATCGCGCCTTGGCAGCCCGATCCGGCACCGGCGGTGCAGCCGAAACAATGTTGCCCGAGAATGATCTCGCGTTTGGAAAGCGCGTCGTAGTCGAAATCCTCGATGTGGGTCGGGTTGCCGAGGCCCACTTCCAAATTCAACATTTGATTGAAATCGCAATCGAACAGACGGCCATCCCAGCCAACCGACAGCGTGTTGCGGCACATCAATCCGTCAATCGAGGCCGGGTTATAGGCGTCGACGAGTTTTTGCATATAAGTTTCAAACTCGTTCGTTTGAATCAGATATTCCAAATAACGGCTGACGGGCATGTTGGTGATCGTGAACAGACGGTTGAACTGAATTCCGAAACGAGCGTCGAGCTCTTTTCGATAGGCACACTCGAGCGACTGCTGGTCCGGCGGCAAACTGGCGCCGACGGGATTGTAGACCAACGTCAGCATCAGCCCGCTGCCTGGGTGGCCGTAGCCCAGATCGTTGAGTCGTTTTAACGCTTGCACTGACTTCGAGAACGCTCCGTCACCGCGTTGTGAATCGGTGTTTTCTTCTAGATAGCAAGGCAGTGAAGCGACGATCTCGACTTGGTTTTCGGCCAAAAACTCGGGCATGTCCGTAAACCCTTTGGCCAACAGAATGGTCAAGTTACAACGATCGATGACATGTCGGCCGAGCGATCTTGCCTGGCTTACAAAGTGCTTGAAATTCGGATTCATCTCGGGCGCGCCGCCCGTCAAATCGAGCGTTTGAATTTGGGGATGCTCCCGCAAGACGCGAATGCAGGCATCGACCGATTCACGCGTCATGTTTTCGCGTCGATCCGGGCCCGCGTCGACGTGACAGTGGCTGCAGGTCATGTTGCAAAGCTTGCCGATATTGACTTGCAAGATCTCGATCCGATTACTGGCGAGCCGCTCGACTCCCGATTCGCTTAGCTTCGCCGCGAACTTTTCTGTGCCACGCGGCGGCATCAGGACAACCAATTGCTCGGTCGGGTTGGCCAGCGGGTTGCCACGATGTTGCAGCGATGTTTTGGGTTGCGACATGAGCAATCAACAAACTCTTTAATGCGATGAGAAATAATTTGTGTGGCAGCAGCGTCCGAAAACGCTACCAACTCTCCTTTGTGACAACGACGCCGTAGCGAGGCTTTCCTTACATCAATTGATCCGAAAAACGCCGAATTCCGTGACGGAGAGCGAAAAGGGTCGCTCATTTATCTTTCCAAGGATCTTTTTGTAAGGAGTTGGCGATCACGGCGTCCCCCTGCTAACTCAATCCTCTTTGTCCATTGTCGCTGACCGCTCTGCGATCGGTGCGTCCATTGTCGCCAATCGCCCGGCGATCTGTGCGTACGGTACAACTATCAAAATAGGCTAAATGCATGTCGACGAATAGCGAACTTATCAACGACCCCACTTCTACCAAAAGCGAATCATCGATGTCATCGAAACTGATTCAACTGCAACCTCACGACGAGTACAACCAGTCGCTCGAAGCCGACGTGCATCCGCCGCAATGGCAAAACCCGACGCCCAGCAATCCGTACCACTTCGTGGTGATCGGCGCAGGGACCGCAGGACTGGTGACCGCCGCGGGAGCGGCGGGATTGGGGGCTCGCGTCGCCTTGATCGAGCGTGAATTGATGGGGGGGGACTGCTTGAACGTGGGCTGTGTGCCATCCAAAGGAGTGATCCGTGCGGCCCGGGTGGCTGCATCAGTTCGCGATGCCGAACCGTATGGCGTGCATGTTCCGAATGGTGTCGAGGTTGATTTCGGAAAAGCGATGCAGCGGATGCGACGATTGCGAGCCAAGATTAGTCCCAATGATTCGGCCAAGCGTTTTTCCGAAATGGGGATCGATGTTTTTTTCGGAAAAGGGTCGTTCGTCAACGACAACACTCTCAGCGTGACTCGCGAAGACGGTTCAGTCAGCGAGTTGAAGTTCAAGAAAGCGGTGATCGCTTCGGGGGCTCGCGCGTCGGCGCCGCCGATCCCGGGACTCGACACGGTTTCGTATTTAACCAATGAAAATTTGTTTTCGCTGACAGAATTGCCAAAGCGGTTTGGCATTGTCGGCAGCGGACCGATCGGCAGCGAGATGGCTCAAACGTTCGCTCGTTTGGGCAGCGAGGTATTTTTGTTTGAACGCGGTCGCCATCTACTTCCTCGCGAAGATTCGGATGCGGCAACAGTGGTGCAAAAACATTTTGAACATGATGGTGTCAATCTGTTCTTGGAAGCCGTGGATATGAAACTCAGCCCGGAAGACGATGGCACTATTCGAGTTCAGGTCACGCAAAAGGGCGAAGCCAAAGAAGTGGTCGTCGATCAATTGCTGGTCGCCGTGGGACGGGCGCCAAACACCGAGGGGCTGAATCTCGAAGCCGTCAATGTCACGTACGACTCAGCGGGAGTCGAGGTGAACGATCACTTGCAGACGACCAACCCCCGCATCTTTGCCGCAGTGGGTCCGTTTGGAAAGAAGAAGGCGAGTGACTTGGTCATTCCCTGGGCCACCTACACGTCACCCGAGGTGGCCCATGTCGGGATGTACGAAAAGGAAGCGATTCAGGCGGGCATCGAAATTGATACTTATGTTCAGCACTTTAGCGACGTCGACCGTGCGATCCTGGAGGGTCAAGACGACGGGTTTGTGAAAGTGTTCACGAAAAAGGGAACGGACAAAATTGTCGGCGCGACAATTGTCGCAGAAAACGCGGGAGACATGATCTCCGAAATCACGCTGGCGATGACCGCGGGCATCGGACTGGGCAAAATAGGTGCCGCAATTCACCCATACCCGACGCAAGCCGAGGCGATCCGAAAACTGGGGGATCAATTCAGCCGTACGCGGTTAACGCCATTAAGCAAGAAAATACTGAACGTGCTGCAACGTTTAAACGTCGGCAAGTAAGTTGATTTCGCACACCCTAGCTGATAGCG
>CAXBHV010000700.1:0-4633 GCA_963974855.1 uncultured Rhodopirellula sp.
CGCGTGAGCGGCCGGGGCCCACGCATTACCCGGTGCCTTACGGCCCACGGCTCACTACTGCGTGTTGCATTTCGAATGAGTCAACAACACGCTAACCACGGTTCCGTCACCATCCAACCGGGCAACGCAGTGAAGCATTTCGTAGCGGAACTCGTCAAGAGTTTCGGGCATCCTGGTTCGGGCATCCTGGACAGTCAACGAAAGTCTTGACTACTTCCGCTACGCTAAATTGGCGCAAACCGTATAAGGAAGAATGCTACACAGCGTTTCCCCAAACGGGATTTCACCCAATGATTCCTGCCTACCTGCTTACGCAATTTAATGCACTGGATATCGAATTGGACCCCTTAATTTCGGGCGACGAAAGAGTGGCAAACCGGGCTCTGATGTTCAAATTCACAACACTCGCCAAGGCTTGAAGTATTGTTATACTGAGAGCTTTCGATGCCCGTGAATTTACAAAACAAAGGAAATCTTATGAGTCGACTGTCCGTCTTAGTTGCTGCCACGCTTTTCTCGTTCTGCGTCTTGCCTGGCTGCGGTGGCTCTTCAGCGCCCAAGAATATTGCTGAGGACGCGGATGCGGCAGCAATCGCTGAGTACGAAGCTGCTGTCGCTGCCGAAAGCGCAGGGATGAACGCGAGTACCGATAAGTAGGTGAAAGTTTAGGTAGAAGAATCACGAAAAAACCCCGGACTGATTAAGGCCCGGGGTTTTTTGTAGAGTTAGCAAGACTCAACGCGAACGGATCGCAAGTTTAGAATTCCACGTTGATGGTTTCCTTCGATCCACGTGTTCCCAACGAACCCCACAGACCGTAGGGACTCTTGGCACCCGGGGCATTGTTGTTGGCAGCGTTGCCACTGATGTAGACCACTGGGTTTCGCTGGTTCCCCGCTTCGATAGAGCTGGTGATAAATTTAACGGCACCATCGCCCATTAACACATGGATCCCGCCTTGGTGACGACTGGAGCCCGTCGATATCGAAGGACCGTTTGAATCGTGGGGAATACAAACCGGGCCATTCGGCGGCAAGATCGTAAACGCCATCGATTGCATTAACTGGTCGTCGGCCCAGCGGTAACCTCGCCCTTTGGTCGCCCCTTCCATATTGCCTGCAATCCAAAATTGAGGACGTTGAGGATCGATCATACTGGACTCGATGCAGGTACTCGGATTATCCCGAATATCGGTCTGTCCTGGAGTTTGGCCGTTCGGATGCCTTTTCCCAATCGTGCGGGTATCACTGTCACCCAAATCAGTGGCCATCTCCATCATGGCGATGGTGTTGGATAAACCATCGAGCACGTCGCGAAACTTCATCGATTTGTGGCGAACAAACATGCCGCGATTGGCCGCTCGGGACTCTTCCGCATAACCGCTGCTTGTCGGCCCAGTGTCGGGATCAAAGTCCCCATGCTGAGCACGCCAATGAGAATCACCCATGCAAGATGCATAGTTCGATCTGCCTAACGATGGCAGACCCGTTCCGGGATCGCTGGGACAGCGAAGTGTGGGAAGCTCGGTAGCCCATGGGGTGTACTGAATGTTTTCGGGAGTTGGTCCCATTGCTGGCCAAGCCGGTGATTGGACCGCGCCATCGGTTCGTTCCGTACTTGGGTTAGTAATTTTTTCCCACAACGCTTGTTGTTCGACAAACGGGGTCATCCCTACCAACGCACTCAGACGCCAGTGATTGTTTGTGGTGTAACCAGTCCACCAGTTTTGGGAATTATCAGCGCCATCGTCGGTGCCGACACCATGAATGGGCATCTGCCCGTACGCACTGTGATAGTTGTGAAGCCCCAAGCCAAGTTGCTTGACGTTGTTGCTACAACTCATTCTGCGGGCAGCCTCGCGAGCCGCCTGTACCGCTGGCAGAAGCAATCCCACCAGCACGCCGATGATCGCAATCACGACCAGCAGTTCCACAAGGGTGAAACCTTTGGAAAGTCCATGACGATTCATTGATAAACTCCAATGAAAAAGGGAAAGTAAATCCCGCTACGACGGTGGCTGTGCATCCACGTTGCGGTGGTGACGAAACGTTCGCAGGGAATAGAAGTAACCACTAATTGTATTCTAGTGGAAAGCATGAGGACCATAGTCCCGTAGAAGGGGGGCAGGCACGGTTTGCGGTTTCACGAAGTGTTGTTCGTTTGCAGGTTCGTTGAGTGGAAAGCCAAAAGGGTTAGAAGAACGAAAGTGTGTGTAGGCGAGCAGATGCAAGCGGCGAGCGAAAAAGGGGGGCGGGCAATGGTTGCGGCTAGAGGAAGTTTGTTGCGTTCCCAAATTCGCCAATGAGAAGGACTTGGACGGTTGAGAAAATAAGAAAAGAGCAGCTCGGCATTGCGAGGTGCGGTGCAACAAGTCTCGTGCCGCTCTCTGGTCTCTGGTTCCCAGGTTCCTGCCTGGTAACCCACTGCCTAGCAGGCTTCTGCCTTCCGAAACCTGGCGGATGAGGCGGAGCCTCCGGTGCAATCCGCTACCCAGCAAGAGTTTTGCAGCGCTCGTATTTCGGTAGCGTTCAAGCAAACGTGCCGAACAGCCACAGAAAAACCCCGAGCTTAAAGCCCGGGGTTTTTGGTTAAGTATTCAAGCGTCAACGTGAATCGGTTGCAGGCTTAGAATTCTGCGTCGATAGTCTCCTTTGATGCCCGTGTTCCCAGCGATCCCCATAGACCAAAGGGACTCTTAGCACCTGGGTTGTTATTGTTCGCAGAGGTTCCGCCATTGCGCACCACTCGATTTCGCTGATTTCCTGCTTCGATAGAATCGGTAATGAATTTAACGGCACCATCGCCCATCAGCACATGGATCCCGCCTTGGTGACGACTGGATCCCGTCGTGATCGACGGTCCGTTCGAGTCGTGGGGGATGCAGAGCGGGCCATTGGGTGGCAAGATTGTAAACGACATCGACTGCATGTTTTGGTCGTCGGCCCAGCGGTAACCCCGCCCTTTTGTTGCCCCCTCCAGACCTCCTGCGATCCAAAACTGAGGACGCTGTGGGTCGATCATGTTGGACTCGATGCACGTACTTGGATTGTCCCGGATATCGTTCTGCCCCGGTTGGCCATTCGGATGCCTTTTCGCACGCGTGCGGGTATCATCGTCACCTAAATCAGTGGCCATCTCCATCATCGCGATGGTGTTGGATAAACCATCGAGAACATCGCGAAACTTCATCGATTTGTGACGAACAAACATGCCGCGATTGGCTGCGCGAGATTCCTGAGCATAACCGCTGTTGGTAGGCCCAACGTCTGGGTCAAGATAGCCCTGCTGGGCACGCCAGTGAGAATCACCCATGCAGGATGCATAATTCGACCTACCCAATGAAGGCAGTCCCGTCCCAGGATCGCTCGGGCAGCGAAGTGTGGGGAGCTCGGTGGCCCAGGGGGTATATTGGATGTTCTGAGGAGTTGGTCCCATTGCCGGCCATGGATTGGTCGTGGTGCCAATTCCGGCGCCATTGTTTCCATCCGTCCGCTCGGAACTTGGATTGCTGATCTTCTCCCACAACGCTTGTTGCTCGACAAACGGGGTCATCCCGACCAAAGCACTCAGACGCCAGTGGTTGTTCGTTGTATAACTGGTCCACCAGTTTTGATTGTTGACGGCACCGTCGTCGGTACCAGTGCCGTGAACGGGCATCTGGTTGTAGGCACTGTGGTAGTTGTGAAGCCCCAAGCCAAGTTGCTTGACATTGTTGCTGCAGCTCATTCTGCGGGCGGCTTCGCGTGCCGCCTGTACTGCTGGTAGGAGCAATCCGACCAGCACGCCAATGATGGCGATAACTACCAGCAGTTCGACAAGGGTGAAACCTTCAGAAGGTCCGTGACGTTTCATTGATGCGCTCCAATCAAAATAGAAAAGTGGTTCCCACCACAAAGATGTCTTAGTACCCGCCACTGCACTGGCGTAGGAACATCGGTAGGGAAGATGAGTAGCCACTGAGTGTAGGCTAATGTATGTCGTGTGTGCTATGACCCTGTAGAAGGGGGCAGGCATTGAGTGCCGTTACGCGAAATGTTTCGCGACTTTAAGTTCTGGAAATGGAAAGCCAGAAAGGTCGCGGGAGCAAAAGTGTGCGTAAGCGGACAGGTTGGAGGTGGGGGGCGAAAGGGGTCGGTCAGCGATTCCGGTTCATGGAGGTTTAATGTTTTCCCAACGTCTTAAATAAGAAGGCGTCGGAGGTTCGAGTTGATGAGAAAATGGCAACTCAGGATTGCGGGTTGCCGTAAATCGAGTCGCTTGCCGCTATCTGGTTCCCAGGCTCCTACCCACCGCCGTGAACGATTTTCTGGTACCTACTTTCGTGCTTCTATGGCGTAGCGGAAGTCGTCAAGACTTTCGTCCCGCAGCAAGATACCCCGAAACTCTTGACGAGTTCCGCTACGTTATCGTTTACGGCGTTAGGCTCCTGCCTGCCGAGCAAGAAAAGATGAGGTGGTTGCCTCAGGTGAAGTGCGTTGCCCAGGCAAGAGCCCTCATTATCCTACACATCATCTTGGGAGCAATCCCGATAGGGACTTTAGCAATTAGCCGGTGGTTTGAGCGTAGCGAACACCACTTGTTTGCCGTATGGGCGAACGCTGTGAAGCATTTTTCATCACCCGAATGCGTAAGC
>CAXBHV010000701.1:0-4633 GCA_963974855.1 uncultured Rhodopirellula sp.
GACGGCGAAGCTGCTAGGATTAACCTAGCAACACACCCTTACAGCCCTGGGCTTCTAGCCTGTCATCACGAGCAAAATGACCGACGGGAAGGTTACACCAGGCCTTGCACCGGATGACAGGCTGGAAGCCTATCCCACACTTTGCACTTGTTAACAGGCTGGAAGCTTATTCTACGATGACACAAACAGAGATGACACAAACCGAAACGGAAATAGTGGAACATGTCCAGTGCCTTGTTTGTGAGCGGATGGCGGGACAACAGGCCGGTCATGATGTCGATCATGTGTTGCGTGTGCTCAAATCGGCTCGCGAAATTCAAAAGGAGGTCGGTGGAAATCGCTTTGTTGTCGAATTGGCGGCACTGTTGCATGATCTCGGGGATGCAAAATTTCACGATGGCAACGAGCGCAGTGCCGAGTTTGCTCGCGATATCTTGTCGCATTTGCATGTTGACCGCGACACCATCGAGCATGTTGCGACAATTGTCGATACCATCTCGTTTCGCAAAGCTGTCGATCCCACTACGCTTTCACTTGAAGCCAAAATCGTCCAAGACGCCGATCGACTTGATGCCCTCGGCGCGATTGGGATCGTACGAACGATCGAGTACGGTGCAGCCATCGGACAACCTTTTTATCTGTCAGATAACTTGGACGGAAAACGGAAAACAGGGATCGACCACTTTGACGAAAAGCTCTTCAAACTACATGATTTGCTGAACACCGACGCGGCTCGGCGTATCGCGGGACAACGCGAGCAGTTCATGCGAACGTTTTTAGATCAATTCCGACACGAATGTGGTGAAACAAGATGAGTCTCAAAAACACCATCGGCTGGGACGATTTCGAACAAGTCGAGATGCGTGCGGGAACGATCGTCGCGGTCTTGGATTTTCCTGAAGCGAGGAAACCCGCCTACAAGGTGACTGTCGACTTTGGTCCCGAGATCGGTGTCAAACGAACGAGTGCTCAAATCACTTCGCTGTATAGCAAAGAGGAACTGTTGGGCCGACAAGTCATCGGGGTGGTCAACTTTCCGGTGAAACAGATCGGACCGTTTCTATCCGAATTCTTGATCGCCGGTTTCTATCGCGATGATGGTTCGGTGGTGTTGGCGATTCCCGATAAATCGATCGATAACGGCGCCAAGTTGGCATGAGCCGTGGGCCGTAAGGCACCGGGTAGTGCGTAGAACCCGGCCGCTTTCGCGCAAGCGGCTCACTAAATCAACTGGCCGCGAGCCGGATGCCGGTGAATTGCCAACGTGCATCGGGGGGAAAGAAATTGCGGTAGGTGCTACGAATATGGTTACTCGAGGTGGCGACACTGCCGCCTCGCAGCACGTATTGATTGCACATGAATTTGCCGTTGTACTCGCCCACCGCGCCGGCGGGTGGTCGATAGCCGGGATAGCCCGCGTAGCTGCTGCACGTCCATTGCCACGCGGTGCCCATCAGTCCGGCGGGCGATCGCGTCGGATGAATGCACTTGTTTTGCTGCATCAGCAGATCCGCGAACGGTTCTTGTTCGAGCGATACGTCGGTTGATTCTGAGGCGATTCTACACGCGGCTTCCCAATCAAACTCGGTAGGCAACCGCTTGCCTGACCAGCGAGCGAATGCATCGGCCTCGAAATAGCTGACGTGAGTGACCGGCCAAGCAGAGTCCACGGGAACCAAGCCTGCGAGCGTGAATTGATGCCAGCGACCATCTTGCTGCGTCCAATACAGTGGCGAATCCCACTCGTTCCGCTCGACGGTTGCCCAGCCCATCGACAACCAGAACTCCGGTCGCTCGTAGCCGCCGTCTTCGATGAATTCGAGGTACTCGCCGTTGGTCACTAGCTTTGTCGCAATCGACGCTGTGTGCAGATGCGTCTGATGTCGAGGGGATTCGTTGTCATAAGCAAAGCCGTCGCCCTCGTGACCGATCGTGTGCATCCCCGCGGGCACCTCGATCCAATCGTTTGGTTTTGCTTCACCACGCTCGTCAAATGGATCCTCACGATACGTTGGCCAAGTTGGATTGCAAGACAACATGTGCTTAGCGTCGGTCAGCATTAATTCCTGATGCTGCTGCTCGTGATTAATCCCAATCCGTAATAACTCGGCTGCCTGAGTCGCGAAATCGTCATACTCCAACCGTTTCGACATCTCGTGATCGACGTGTTTGCGATAGTCCTCGACTTGCTGCATCCCCGGACGCGAGATCAGTCCACGACGTGAGCGTGGATATTGGCGGCCAATCGTGTTGTAATACGAATTGAATAGAAAGTTAAATTCCGGATCAAACACGCGGTAGTCCGACTGAGCCCGCAGGATGAATGTTTCAAAAAACCAAGTGGTATGCGCGAGGTGCCATTTCGTGGGACTGGCGTCGTCCATCGACTGAACCGTGCAATCTTCGGCCGACAACGGCTGGGCAATTTGGTCAGTAAAACTTCGTGTGGCTAAGTAAGAAGCACGAAGTTGTTCACCCAGTGACACGTTCACAGCAGTACTACTCATGTTTTTATTCGATGACGAGGTGCAAAACGGCGAAATAGTTTTTTGGATCCGCCCAGGATTTATGCAAATGAAATCCATATTGCCGAGCGAACCTCGCAAATCCTTCGACGGTGTACTTATGCGAGTATTCGGTCAAGATGGCTTCGCCTGCGGCAAAGTCAACCGTATGGTCGCCGATGGAAACCCTTTGATTCTCGAGGCTGACAATGCTGATTTCGATGCGATGGTGCAGTGAGTTGTAGACTGCCCGATGCTTGAAGCGATCACAGTCAAAATTGACCCCAAGTTCGCGATTGATTCGGCTCAGCAAATTAAGACTGAACGCTGCCGTGACTCCTTCGTGATCGTCGTAGGCGGCATGCAAGACGTCGGTGTCTTTTTGCAAATCAATGCCAATCAACAACCCGCCTTGTTGTCCCAGCATCGTAGCCATTTGTTGCAACAGCTTGCCAGCTTGCGGCGGCGTGAAATTGCCGATCGTGGACCCAGGAAAGTAAAAGGCGACGTGCGACGCCGGCGGTTCACAATTGGGTAACGTAAATGGCTGGGTAAAGTCAGCAACGACGGGAAGCACTTTCAATCCCGAGTACGCTAACCGTAGCTGCTCTGCTGTTTTGAGCAAATGCTCTTCCGAGATATCGACTGGCACATAAGCCGCAGGTCGCTCGAGTGCGTCCAGAAGCACGCGAGTTTTCAGACTGCTGCCGCTGCCGTACTCCACTAACATCACGTCGGTATCGATTTGACGTGAAATCGAAGACGCATGTTGCTGCATAATCGACAGCTCGGTACGAGTCACGTAATACTCGTCCAGCTCACATATCTGATCGAACAGATGCGAGCCACGTTCGTCGTACAAATATTTGCTAGGCAACGATTTGACTGGACGGGAAAGCCCATCCAGTACGTCGTCAAGGAATGTGTCCGCTCGGACAGCCGTGGGTTGCACAACGGTTGCTGGATTCATGATCGTCAACTTTCGCTCGGGCGGAGGCGGCGTTCGAAGGAGCTTGCAAAACTAAAGTGGCGACAACAAGTGGTTACTATCTAGAATAGGCCCGCCGGCAAGCAGAGCACATGTTATGCCAACCGGAGTTTGAGGCATGGGCACGCCCAGGCAATGCCGGTGAGCCCAGGAAAACGGCGAATCGTGTCCACGAATAAATTTTTAATGAATAACTTGCCCTGGTCGACAACCGGTCATCTCGCAAGTGTTTAACGGGTCGAGAGCATTTCGAGAAATGACGTCGGTTAAAAAAGGTAGCTGCGTTTGCCAGAACGTGGTCCACCGTGAACGCGACGGTGGCTACAGCAAAGATGGCAATGCTCTAGAAGATCGAGTTGAAATTCGGTCTCTTTCTGCTCGCGAGTTTTTTTTGCCATCACGTGCCAGATCTTCAACCATCTGTGACACTCCGTCCAAAGTGAGTAGGCCCAGGCAAAATCGCTTTCACGGTTACCTCTGCTGTGGCGATGCCTCGGCGACCTCGCAACCGATCCCACTTCCTAAATTGTGTTGGATCATGGTGCGCCAATAAACTCACTTATAGCACTGCCTGGACCAAAGTGGGGCGGCAGCGAGCTAGACTTCGATTTACCAGGCATTGCATTTTGCCGTTTCGGCTCTAGGATTCTAAGTAGAGAGGTGTGGTTACCGACAATCCCCACAAAGTCTTGGCCAAATCGGCTACATTTAGCGCACGTTCTTCAATCAGCCCCTCTTCGCGAACTTCATGTAACGCGGGTTTCGATTGAAACTTGACTGCGTCCAAAGCAATGGTTCTTTGGACGAGTCGCCTGTGGACTGCCCAACAAAAGGTGGCGGTTGTGTTCGATTTCGTTGCGGAATTAGAGCTTCCCAGTTTCTGGCAAGTGATCGTGGGGCTGGGCATCGTCGCAGCCGTTTTGGGATTGTTGATCATTGGGATCTTTGCCAAGTGGGGATCATATTGGGTCCAATCCTACATGTCGGGTGCCGACATCACGATGAAAAGCTTGATAGTGATGAGTTTCCTTCGTGTCGAGCATCGCTTGATCGTCACGGCGAAAGTCATGGCCCGGCAAGCGGGTTTGTCGATCGATCGCAATACTGGGATGAGTACGACTCGATTGCAAGCCCACCACTT
>CAXBHV010000702.1:0-4632 GCA_963974855.1 uncultured Rhodopirellula sp.
CATAAGCATCCAAGGCAGTGACCATGCCTGCGAGTGTCGCACGCGGACGAGCAACCGGCTCGGGATAGTACCACGCGTATTGGTCCGATGGTTTGCCGGTGGACATTCCCGAATAGGGAGTTTCGTCAAACTGCGATTCATACGGCTTGACGAACTCGTCGGGCGCGGCCAATTCGGCGTGCGGCGATGAGAACATCAACATCACAAAAAACGGGCAGTCGCGTTGCTGTGAGATGTAGTCGATTGCTTCGTCGACAAATAACTTCTGAGCGTACGCCCCCTTTTTGCCAGCTTCGTTTTCTGCGATGCGGATCTTCTTACCATCTCGCCATAGTAAGTGCGGGTATTGGCGGTGGCCTTCCAAAATGGAATACATACCGAACCACGTATCAAATCCCATCGCCAAAGGATCGGTCACGCCCATCTGTGACCCAATGGAGTACTTTCCGAATAATGCAGTATCGTACCCGGCGTGCTTCAATACATGTGCAAGGGTGACGTCGATGTCTCGCAGTTGAACTTTATTGGAATTGTCGTGCATTAACCGTCCGTCACGTCCCGTCAACAATGAGACACGCGACGGCGAACAAACCGTGCTGCCGGAGTACGCCTGCGTGAAACGGACACCCTTCGCGGCAAGTCGATCCAGATTGGGAGTTTTGATCGGCGTGTCTCCATACGCACCGATTTGGTTGAACCCAAGATCGTCCGCCATCACGAACAGAATATTGGGCCGTTCCGGTGATGCCCAGTCTGCCGCATCGGCAGTCGTTGCTCTCATCGCTAGAATGCAGACCACGACAAAAATCATCTGCAACATGCGGATGACGAACCAAGTGTGTCGCCCATGATCGAGCAGTGTCTGCGTTTGATGCGGCACCGGATTGTTTGGTTTTGCATTCATGGAAGTCGATAATCAATCACGCGAAGGGCAGAAGGGATACCATGGACAAACGAACGCTAGAGGTTGTTGTCTTTGCAAGGACTGCTGAAGTCCACCTTATTGAAGAGTTGCAGCGTCGAAGAAAATGGGTTTGTCTAACGGAAGCAATTTTTCGACGAACTGAATACGAGCCGGGATCGTGCTCTTGATCTGATCTTTATCTTTCACCGGAAGACGATTGTGTTCATTCAGCTTGACTTTCAATCGGGGCACAGACGCGGATGCAAGATCAGTGAGCAGACTTTAAAAGCATCGCCTTGACTTCGTCGGGTGTAACGTGGTTGTCCCCGCCTTGGTCTGCTCCCGTGATCCACCAGTATACCATTCCGGCATCGGAGCAATCGAAGTGGTTCGCTTGGAACTTGACGACACCATCCTGTTCGGCGTAGGCGAGCTGCTTCCAGATCCACTGCAGGTTCTTGTCATCGTGGTCCTTCGCCCAATTCCAACGATCAATTGCTGTTTTTAGGCCGATGTTTTGATCTCCGATCTGGTGTTCGGTGACACCGAAATCGAGAATCTGTTGCCACGTGAAAAAGTCACCCGCGTTGTCGTTCGCCGGATGATGCGACACGACATGCACATGTTGGCGACGCGGCGGATCAGCTGCTTTCAGAGCGAAACCGATAATGTCCGGTTCTCCGGCTTCGATGATCCACAGTGGGTTGCTGGACGTGGATTCATTGATCGCGTCTCGCAAATCGTCTACGGCCCGTCGTTGATCGGTGCGGCAATTAAATGTGCCAGCAAGCTTCGGAAACGGACCGAATCGATTCACCCCGTCTTTGCAGATTTGAGTCAACACTTTTTGCCGTCGCAGTTCATCTTCTGCGGAGATGCGAGCGGTTGGTTTCAAGTCACAAGAGTGAGTCAAATGCACGAGCCGATCATTTAGGCGTGACGCCTGGAGCAAACCGAAAATCACCGCGATCGCGCCAATGTCATCGGGGTCGGGTGAGTTGCCATCCGCGACAATCGCCAGTCGGCCGGCGGGAGGACGAACGGAACTCGAGACGTTCGCCGCGAGAGCTTCGGATGATTGTGCTTGCGTCTTCGCGGGAATCCATAAAACAGCCGCTAAGGTCACAAGCCAACATGTGTGAACGATTCCCATTGTGGGCTTCATTGTATAGAACCAGTTCGGTTGGATTCGGCTTCGTGGATTCATCGATCCACCTTCATTTTGGCAACGAGAGCACAGAGATTTGGCAATAAACCATTGGCTTGTCGCCGGAGAGCTTGATCAGAATTGGAACCGCTTCGGCACCGGGAACCATGTTGAAGACACGTCCCTTTTCGGTTGCATTTATCGACATAACCGCATTCGATTCGACGACGACGATGCCTTGCGGCTTGACGATTTCGATGCGTGTCTCGGAGACTTGCCGGACTTCTTCACCCGACGGCGAAATGATCGGGAGCACCAACGTCGCCTCGTTCCCCTCCACTGCCTGAGGCGAAACAGAAGCGGAGATGATTGCCTTCGTGCCGCTAAACTGATAACGAAGCTCGCATGCCGAGTCATCACCGGCGAGCTTGTTGCGTGATTCGTCTTGCAGCGAAGTTTCGACTTGAATGTCGATCTTCTGCCCATCGTCTTTGGCGGTCACTTCGGCCGTCAAGTCGTACAAGTTCGTGTACCAACCGTCCTCGCGTCGACTTTCCACGCGGGTTGTCAGCGGGAAATCTTCGCCGGGCTGCGGTTGCATGTTCAACGGCTCGACCATCTCGTAGCGTGCCATGCTCGACGCGAGCAGCAGACCGACCTTCTCGTGATAGAGCACCGAGAGCGATCCGCCGGTTGGTTGCTGCAGCAAACCCGATTTCTTGGTTTTGTAGATCGAATCGTATGCCGAAACGGTGGCTCGCCACGGACCACGAGCCGCCAGCCACACGTCCAGTTCAGGGAAGTGTTTGACACCGTCAGCGGTTTGACGCGGCAGCGGCGTGATGCTGTCGACTTTGGGCATCGCATGCATTTTATCTTGCACCAACGCCATCACCTTGGCGTGAGCGAACGTGTGGTGGATGCAAGGCTTAACGCCGTGCGACACGAAGTGCGGGCCGCCGTGCAAAAGTCCATCGGCGGTGCATCGCTGCAATAGTTCGGCATTCTTGATCGCGGCAGTGCCAAACGCGGGGTTGTAGCCAGCCATCATGCTGAATGCCGGCTGGCATCCGTCCGACGTGCGGCTTCCCCAGTAGCTCCACTTCTGCGACCGGGTGCCCCAGCTGTTATCCCATGCCCCATCAGGCAACATGAATTCCAAGTGGCCGTTCAAAGTCTTGACGGCGAGGTCAAGCATCTCTTGGTCATCGACTTCGAGTGCATAAAGCACGACTCCGCCCAGCGATTCTTCGACGTTGTAACCGAGGTCCACCGGCAACAGCCCACGTCCGCTGCGGTTGTCATTGGGTTTGCCTTCACCCCACAGCAACGAATTGGGCTGCGTAAAGAACTCTTTGACACGTTTGGCGAACTGTTCGCTTCGCTGCGTGTATTTCGGGTTACCCAACAGTCGACCAAACAAGTGAAAACCGTAAACCCCGGTCATCCCGTAGTTCAGGTTAGTGAAATCGATCTTCTTGAAATCACGATAGAGATAACCGCCGACGGCTTCGTCAAGTCGCTTTGTCCAGGCATCTCGCCGCTCATCGTCGAGCACTTCGCCGTGGTAGTGCAGTGCTTCGGCAACTGCGATCGCACCGAAGATGGTCGTGCCTCGCCAAGCCTTTGGGTCGATATCGTTGGTCCAACTTCCATCGGGTTGGCTGACATTGTTTTCGGCCCAGTCGTAAACGTTGATCGCGGCATCGAGATACTTCTTGTCGCCGGTCACGTGCGCCAGATGCAAAAACGGATACAACGCATCGCTACAGCGACCATGGATATGGCTGCATGCAGGGCAAATCAACGCGCCATGACGACTCGAATCGCTGGGATCGTTCACCTGCCGCCGGATCATGCCGTCGCACCAATCCACCAACAAGCTTTTGGTGAGCTTGTCGAAATAATGATTGGGATGGGAAATCATCGTGTTCTGCTGCGCCGGCAACAGTAGGTAACCAGATGCTGTGAGACACCAGTGAGATCCCAGCCAGAGCTGCGGTCATCGATTCGAGAAACTTACGTCGGTCCATGATGCTGCCCCTTTTTGAGGGTGGAATCTTCATTTTCTATCGTGATGAGGTTGATTCGCCCGACAAGCGAATCGGCGGCGTCACACGGCCGAAAAGTTCGAAAGCGGCAGTGTGACTCCAGGGGGAAGAGGATGATTTATCGGACTTCAACCTCGATCTCGCCGCGGACTTCCTTTTCCACGAGCCAGCGTTCGCCGACCTGCTTCGCCGCGACTTTTTCTCCGTCTACGTACACGCCGGACGTTCCGTCGGCCGCGGGTAGATCGATCTTGGCCGTCATCCCCTCAGGCAGAATGAGCGACATCGTGAACTTTTTCTCGTTTTGCCAATCGAGTTGAATCGGTCCTTGCGACGTGGGGACTTTGCCACCAGCATGTTTGAGATCGGCTGGGTGAGGACGAATGATCGCGGTCGTCCAGCCTGGAGCTGCCGGCTGCACTCCCAACACGTATCGCGGTAACAGATTCGCCGGTGCCGCGCCCCAGGCGTGATTCCAATCCTGGTTGGGTTTGTATTTCAGGTCCCAGGCTTCCCAGGAGATCGTCGTT
>CAXBHV010000703.1:0-4632 GCA_963974855.1 uncultured Rhodopirellula sp.
GTCGCAAATATCGTGCCGAACGGAATTGGCTAGAAGCCTATCCCACATCACATCAAAATGAATCGACGTGATAGCGATGGCATTTTGTGCACGATTCGCCAGCGCCGTGCGAGGTATGGCAGTTTGCACAGGCCTCGAGTTTGATCGGCTCGAAATCGAGCCCGCTGTCGCTGACGCGGTGGCAATGCACACAGTCCGTCAGACCCGCAATATTCATATGCGGTTTGTGCGAAAATTTTGTGAACGAGCGGCCTTGGCCTACCAACGGTGTGCTCAACCAATTCCCGGCACCTTGCGAGGCTGCTGGGTGGCATGTGATACACGCGGCGACCGTTCTGTTGGAAAGCATCCGCTTGCGAATGGGATCGTTCGCGGGCAACGCGCCGAGTGTTTCGATTGCAGACCGGACCACCGGATCCGCGTGTCCGCTGCCGCGATAGACGATCGCCATCTTCAATTCATCACGGTACCAACCGCCAACGCGAAGCATGCGACTCGGGTTAAAGCGACCGTCATCTGGTGCAGCCGACGCACCTGTTTCCGCTCCGCTTTCTGCCAGTGGATCCACACTGAGCGGATCGTCATCACCTAGTAAGCCATCGTCTGTAAGTAAATCGTCGGCCAGCAGATCGCCTGATAGCAAATCGTCACCGCCACTGATCTCATCGCTAAGCAGCAAGTCGTTGTCCGAGCTTGGTGCAAGAAGATCTTGTGACGTGGCGACGGTGCGGAACAGTTGCCTCTTGTTTCCTCGTTGCTTGGCATCGGTGACACGATTGCCAGAGTTTAGAAACCACATCCGATAAGTGTCCGACAACATTTGTGGCGGGATGGATCGAATCACGTTCGTCAACGCTGGTGACGAAACCGCGGTCGCATTGGCTCGTTCAAGCAAAGCCGCTTGCCCATCTTTGGCAATGTCCGCCAATAGCTGACGATGCGCGGCGGCAACGATCGTGGCAGCAGCTGATTGATCGCGTGAGTTGGTATTCAGGCGGCTGAAGTCCCGCAATTCGATCATTCGCAACGCGAAAGCGACGTCGGGATCATTTCGCAAGAATAGTTCAGTAAGCGGAGCAACGGTGCCATCAAAGAACCCCGTCGCAGCGACAGGCCATGATTGGATTTCATGGGCCTGCGACTCAGGGATCGTCGGCAGTGCAAACAACTCGACGCCGTGATCCGATTCCAACCGCAACGCTTCGTCGTGGCACGACTTGCAGGCAAATTCGTAGCGAACCACTCGGCTCAGTTCATGATTCTCATCTTTGACGTGACAGTCGAGACAACGAAACTCGGTTGCAGCGCCGCCATTGCTGGATGCAGGAAAGTGTTTCATCGCGTGAGAGGAATGATCAAACGCGATTTTGCCTCCACGTCCGTAGGGCCAATCGGCCCATTGCGGGTGTGACGACGCAAAGCTTTCGAATTGATCGCTATGGCATGTTTGGCATTGGGCGTCCGTCATCACCATCAGATTTGCGTCGGCTCCGCGATGTTCACGATGGCAGGCAGCACATTCGAGGTGCTCTTGATCGATGCCATTTGTAGCCCCCGCGTGACGAACATTACGAGTCGCCGAGTTGGTGGACGATCGCAGTGAAAGCGTGCGTATTTGTTGGCGTGCTTCCTTCGGCAAATTGTGGGCTAAACGAGCTGATTGGCGATCAATCGTGCTGTGATGGCAATCTAAACAGCGATCCGTTTGCGACACGTGGTCGTGCCCAACACCTCCGAGACCGAACCACAATGAGGGCTCCAACGATGCTTGCGAATGACAGGCCGCACATCGCTTTTCGCTGAGCGTGCCTGCCAAGATTTGCGCGTGGGGCGTAATCAATTCGCCTGGCTTGAAATAGTTAGAAACAAATCCTCCCTGACTAATCATCAGCAACATGACGGCCGCGATTGCGACGACCACCATTCCCAATGCCTTGCGGCGGTTGAGCCACGTACGGCGTGGGCAACAGGGTTCGTCTAACGGACATGTCCCCAACGAACTTGGACCCGCCGGGCATTTTTTGCCTGAGGCATGGACGCCACAAACCCAACGATCACCGGGGCGATCGATCGTGGGCGGCTTAGGCAAATGGACGTTTTCGCGGGGCATCGTATCAGAATGTCGTTGGCGGGGTGGATCGTCGAACGGATTTAGCAAATGAAATGGCGTTGCAAAAGCGGGCAATCAGTCGGCTACATCGTAAAGCGCAGCGCTACGACAGCATGGATGATCGCACCGCCAAAGAGCAGCAAGGAGAGCACGCTGTGAACGACCACCCATGATCGCAGACGCAATTGCAACGCATACTGATAATCCAGGTCATCACGTTTGCGGACCAGCGATGCGAATTGTCCGGCAGTCGATCGCGATTCGTTTTCTAAGTAACGGTCCAGTTCGCTTAAACCCGACAACAATCGCCGTCGGCGATGTCCGGTTGGCAACATGACGTAGGCAAGCGTTGGCGAGGAGGCAAAAAACGGATTCAGCACTTTGCCATAAAACGACTTCAACACCGTCACCGCAGCTTCGTCGCCGTTTCCATCGATCAGCCGACCGGCGGCAGTGGCGATCTCGTTGCGGTGCCACGGAATTTGCTCGAAGCGAAATTCGCCACTGACGGCGGTCAATCGCCGAGGTAACGTTCGACTTGCGTACAACCCGTAAAAGCCACTCGCCGAGACGATCAAAAACAAAATTGATAACGTACATTCAAATTGTCCTGCGGCGATAAGTGCGGGAACATGGACCGCGTAGACTCCGGCAGCGAACAATCCACTATACAAATGGATCTGCGTCCAAGTACTGACGTTCCCAAGTGGCAAAACGGGCAACCGTCGCCGAATTCCTAGTAGCATCAACAAGCACAACGTCGCCAGCAGCGTAAATCCGGTAAAGTAGCTTGCATGCCCTAGCCGGTTTTGTTGCCAACGACTGATCGTCACGACTATTGCAATCGCGATCAAAGTCACAATCACAGAGAGACGTCGTCGCGTTCGAAAATGAATCGGTTTCATGGGGGCTAACTCCGGCGATCGAGCCACTGCGTTAGCGGCGCCGACTCGGTCAAATCAATACGAACCAAGGCGTCATGCGGACAAGCCGATGCACACGCAGGACCATTGGGCTGGGTACTGCACAGATCACACTTGGTCGCCTTGGTGATCGGTTTACCCGTTGTCGAATCGCAGTACGGTTTTCCGCTGCGATCACGAATACTTGCCATTTGAATATTTTGATAAGGACACGCGTTGGCACACGTGCCACAGCCAATGCAGATTGGTTCATGAATCGCAACCACCCCGGTATTCACGTCACGCGCGATTGATCCGGTGGGACAGCCAATCATGCAAACGGGATCTTCGCAATGCATACACGCTTGCACGAATTGCAAGCGATCGTGAATCAAACCTTGGCGAGCGAATCGTGGGTTGCCATCATTCACGCTGGCGCATGCTTTGACGCAATCGTCGCACCGAGTGCATCGATTCAGATCAATGACCATCGCTTCTTGGCCATTGTTCAAGCGATTTTGCACCACAAACTCGAGCAGTTCGGTTTGCTGGAATCCTGTCCCGGTCACGATGGGCAAGTCATTGCCGCCGTCACGCTTTGACTTTGGCAAGCGAGCCTGCGTGCGTCGTTCGGTGTCGGTGGTTGCCGAACCAGTGCGAGCCATCAATTTGGCGACGGACTCGGGCAATTCGCTGCGACGAATATGAGGCAGTATTGCATCCACAAAAACTTCCGCAGGAATCGAAAGCGTGTCGAGAAATCCGATCGCTCGCAGAGAACGCTGCAACGTTTTGGGAGGCAATGCTTGTTGCCGAAGTGAATTATAGGCGAGTTCTTCGAACCCAAAGATATGGCCTTTGCCTAGATAGGCGGTCGTTCGATGGGATGCACCGTAGCTTTGCGAAAGGCGTCCGAAACCGCTGCGAACAATCACCAATTCCGTTGGCAAATGCCCTTCCTCGGCCACCACCGGTTCAGAACGAATTTGATCCGCTAACGGCAACGTCCGTTGACGCTTGTAGTCGTTGTCCCATTCCATCCGACCGAACGAATTCAACCCTGTCGCAGCGGCGACTCGCTGTAGATTCTCTTCGGGCAGATAGCGAAGTATCGGGATTTCTCGCAGGTGGACCGGTAACCACTGCTCGCGGTAATGTGCGTCCAAGGTATCGGCAAACGCCTTGTCGCGACGGAACATCCGCAATCCTTGCCAGCGTATTTCCAGCAGCGTTGCTTCGTTTTCCGCAATCACGGTCGCCGTGCGCGGTGAACGATACATCGCAGCGACTTCGCCAAACAGTTCACCTGGGCCGAGCGAGACGTGCTCGTGTTCACGCATCACCAGATCGAAATCTTGCAAGAATATCGCTTGCCGGTCATCGAGCGTGCGGATCGTTCCTGATGAATTCGTCCGCGTTGGAATGACTTGCTGGGGATCGCGGGCTTCGGGAACAGGGCTGCGGAACATGAATCGTCGCAGCGCTTCGGGCCAACTTAACTTCTCTTGCGGGGTCCGCCCCAGTTGTTCTTGCGATAGCGAATCGACCATCACGCCGACGCTGCCTGCGATGACGAGAAAGGCGCTGTTGCCGTAGTCGCCTTCACGCACCAGGACCTCA
>CAXBHV010000704.1:0-4618 GCA_963974855.1 uncultured Rhodopirellula sp.
GTAAGGCACCGGGTAATGCGTGGAACCCGGCCGCTCACGCGTCACGGCTCACTAAGTCAACAGCCCGCTAGCGCCCAAACGGCTAACGGGATTTCACCTAAAGATTACTCCCTACCTGCTTAATAGCGGTTTGAATAAAGGAAACGGTTTTATGAATCACATTGCCCCGAATCGCCGCCGATTCTTGTCCGATATGGGAATGGGGCTGTCGTCAGTCGCATTGGCATCGCTGCTGCAGCGTGACGCCAAGGCGGGTTCGATTGGCTGGGCACCGCCGACCGGGCAGCCGCACTTTCCGCCGAAGGCCAAGAATGTAATTTGGTTGTTCATGAATGGCGGCGTCAGCCAGATGGAAAGCTTTGACCCCAAGCCGATGCTAACGAAATATGGCGGCAAAACGATTTCGGAAACGCCGTTCGCCGAGACGCAGGATCCTGCAAAACTGGCACTCGAACGACTGGTCGCTCCCGACGGCAATGGCAACCAACGCAACGAACTGTATCCGTTGCAGATTGGTTTTAAGAAGCACGGGGAATCCGGAATTGAAGTCAGCGATTGGTTCCCCCACGTCGGCAAACAAGTCGACAAGCTGGCGATCGTGCGATCGATGTATACAACCGACAGCAACCACGGGGCGCAAACGCAATTCCATTCGGGGCGTCATCGTAACGACGGTGACTTTCCGACGCTCGGCGCTTGGGTGCATTATGGGCTCGGCTCGCTTAACGATAATTTGCCTCAGTTCATCTCGATTGGAAAACGCGAGTACTGGAACAGCCGTGACGGTCATTACCTCGGCCCGGCCCACGATGCGGTTCCGCTGCGAATTGATCCCAGCAACCCGCTCGATTTTAGTCAGCCCGAAATTGCGTTTCCCAACGAGGCACGTCAGGTCGGCAAAGAGCTGCTGGATCAGCTAAACGGAATGCGAACCGACGAATATCCTGAGGACCCCGAGATGGCGGCTCGGATCGCTTCGTATGAGCTTGCATTTCGGATGCAAACTTCGGTACCCGAGGTCGTCGATTTCGCGCAAGAGAGTGCCGAGACAAAGTCGTTGTACGGCATCGGAACGCCGCACTGTAACGAATTTGGAATGCAGTTATTGGCGGCACGACGTTTGGTCGAACGGGGCGTTCGTTTTATCCAGATTCAACATGGCGGCGGCGGTGCCGGGGCCTGGGATGCTCATGGCAAATTAAAAGCGAACCACACCAAGAACGCTTTGGCGGTGGATCAACCGATCGGCGGTCTGCTGGAAGATTTGCAGCGCCGCGGATTGCTGGATGAGACGTTGGTAGTGTTTGCAACCGAGTTTGGACGTACTCCTGGATCGCAAGGCGCCGACGGACGCGACCATCATATCTTTGGATTCACCGTTTGGATGGCCGGTGGTGGATTAAAACGCGGTGTCGTGCATGGCGCGACCGATGAGATCGGCTTCCATGCGGTTGAAAACCGCCACTATGTCACCGACATCCACGCCACAATTATGCATCAATTAGGGCTTGATTCCCGCAAACTCGAGCTTCCCGGACGCAAGCGTTTGGAAATCGATCACGGCCAACCCATCATGGACATCATCGCTTGACAATACGTTATGCCCGCTTGATTTAGGACTGCCGGAGCACACCCGCCGTAGCGGAACTCACGCGAGAATTTCGACCTGTTCAGCAAATCACGAAAGTCTTGACGACCTCCGCTACAAGTCATCCCACCACTAAATGTTCTGACGATCCTTAGCACGCTAAGTTCGTCTGCACCCCACCTTTAAAGTTCGTTGTTGCGCAGTCAGTTTTTCCTGCCGCAACGATCCAGCATCAATGAATGTCCGTCAACGGATCTCCGCCCGGCTTCATTAGCGTATTCAAAAAAACATTAAATCCATTCTTGCTTGTTTCTTGGTCTGAAAAGAAGGTGTTTCGATGAAGTGTAGTGTGACGCGTAGAAACCACGGGTTTACCTTGGTTGAATTGCTGGTCGTTATTGCAATTATCGGCGTATTGGTTGGTTTGTTGCTGCCTGCGGTACAGGCGGCACGAGAAGCCGCGCGGCGGATGCAATGTTCTAACAACATGAAGCAGCTAGGATTGGCGTTACAAAACTATCACGCCGCCTACGAGCAATTCCCTCCTGGATCCGCTGATTTCTACGGCTATTCGTATGGCGATCGACGCAACGTTGGCGCCGCGATCTTTTTGCTGCCTTTTATCGAAATGGGAGCCTTGTATGATGCTTTCGAACAGGACGCGAAGAAGGCGACTCCTGGTTCCGGGTTTTGGCAAAGTCAAGCACTGTTAGACGCAGGCCCCCAATCTGCGTTCCTCTGCCCCTCGGCTCAGAACGCGGACGGCACAGAGTACAATGGTCTGTCGAAATCGCTGTATGTCTTTTGTATCGGCGATGCGATGTGGCACAACGCGAAGAGTGATTCCGAAGAGGGGATGGCGATTGCTCGAATCAACTCTCGCAGCATGTTCGTACCGATGACCAACGGCAATCGGAGCAATCTGCGACGCTTTCGCGACCTACTTGATGGGGCCAGCAACACTTTGGCGATGAGTGAAGTCGCGGGGACCCCGCGAGATCAAGCGGTTGTCAAAGGAGATGTCGCCAGTTTTAACGGAATGTACGACGGCACGACCGCAGTTGCGGGGCCTTGTATGACAGCGCCGCTGGATCCAAACAACCGATTTCAGTACCAAACCGGAGCGGATTGTTGGCGGGGGCTGTTGTTTGGCGATGGTCGTGTCATCAACACACGCTTCACAACCACCTTGCCGCCCAATTCCTACTCTTGTGCCTACGCTGGAAACAACGACAGCTGGGGAAGTTTCTCGCCTTCGAGCGAGCATCAGGGCGGCGTGCAAACGTTGTTGTTCGATGGGTCGGTCCGATTTGTTACGGATTCCATTGACTCGGGTAATTTAAATGCACGCCAAGTCACCAGCGGCGAAAGTCCCTACGGTGTGTGGGGTGCAATGGGCACCAAGTCCGGCAAAGAAACGGCATCGTTTAATTGATGCACAACGACGTCACGACGCTGGCTTAGAATACAAGCCAGCGTCGCCAATGGAAGTCGTTATCCGGTGGTAAAGCATCGCTTTAGAAACCGATCGTGAAACGTGAGCTGCCACCACCGATCGTGATTCCTCGTGAACGCGAACGCGAACGCTGGGAATGTCCATGGTCGTCGTGGTGGGGGTCCACACGGCCAAATCCGCTGCTGGACGGACGTGCGTTGTAGCCACCCCAACGGCTCGAGTAGGCACCAAAGTTGCTTGTGTAGGGCGTCGAGATGACGGGGGTCTGCATCGATTGAATGTCTGCACGCAAATGGTGGATATTGTTCTCGATCGAGTTCAGCATCAATTTGACATGCGACGTATTGCCATGGACGTGGCGGTAACCACGGGCGGCACGTTGTTCGATACCGTCGAACAGCGACTCCAGATGGTGGAACTTTGCATCCAATTGTGCCAAGTCGCTGTTCAAGTGACTAACGCTACCTTGATGGTGTGCAAGTTCATGGATGTGATCGGCCAGACGCGCCATGTCGCGAGCGTCACTGACGAGATGGCGGTACTCGGGCGTGTATTGATAGTGCCGAGTTTCACCAACGAGCTGGTTCGATTGCATGGCAATTTGAAGTGCTAAGTGATCGATGTGCTGGTAGGTATTCGCCACAGCAGGCGACGAGAACGCGGTCAGACATAATGCACATGCAGCGAGTGTTTTGTAGACGATTGCCATTTCAATTTCCTAGTTTCGGTGTGTTTTTCTTGCAGAATAGTCTGCCGACGGATAAGAAATGCATGTGCCGTGCCAATCGGGTTTCACGCCCATCGATTTGCTATGAAAGCACGTGTTTTACGCAAGTTTCACAGGGTTGGGAGCTTTTGCGTGATGGAATGGGGGTGACGTCATACGGAGTACACTTTCTTGAGATGTGTAGTCAGGGTGACTTCCGTAGCGAAAGTCGCGAAGACTTTTGTCCGTCCTTGGGCTGGGCGCATCCGAAACTCTTGGCGAGTTTCGCTACGAAAGGCGTTGAAAGCTCTTGAAAGACGTCTCTGCCGATGACAGGCTGGAAGCCTATCCCACATTGGGGGGCGTTGGCGCGATATGCTTATTTTACTGGCTACAATGCATTACGGTTCCAATGTTCTCTTGGCGGAATGAACTGAAATGAACGACGACACGAATGCGCAGCACGAAATGGAACCTGACAAACACGTCTCGCACGATGACCAAGGCGAATCGTTTGTCCGTCTTCTGCTGGAACACGAACCGCAAGTTCGGGCGTTTTTGCGTGGATTGCTGCCCAGTTGGAACGATGTCGACGAGGTCGTTCAGGAAGCGAGCCTCGTCGCGTGGCGCAAATATTCGGACTTCAAACAGGGGACCGCGTTTGGTGGCTGGTTTTTGACGATTGCTCGTTTTGAGGCACTGAAACATCGCCGTCGCAGCAACCGTACGCCGCTTGTTTTTGACGATGACATTTGGGACATGCTTGCCGATGAATCCGAGAGTGATGAATCCGAGCCTGCCTACCGCCAACATCTCGAAGGCTGCCTCGCCAAAATGCAGCCTGAAAAACGAGACGTGTTGCTCAAAG
>CAXBHV010000705.1:0-4615 GCA_963974855.1 uncultured Rhodopirellula sp.
GTTCCATACCAATCAGAAGAAGTACAATTTCCCGCCACTGCCGTTGCTCGATGGCGAGACGGTGATTGAATCCGACCCCGACGCCGACTACCTGACGCGGCGCATCACGCAGCGTGCGGTGAACTTCATTGAAACCAACAAAGGCGGCCCGTTCTTTCTTTACATCCCACACCCCATCCCGCATCGGCCGATTCACGTTTCGCCTCCCTTTATGAAAGGTGTTCCTGATCCGCTGAAAGCGAAACTCGACCTGGAAGAACCGAACAAGTCGATCGACTACAAAACGCGGGATAAAATTTATTCATCCGCGATCAGCGAAATCGATTGGTCGGTCGGGCAGATTCTTGACGCCCTAAAGCAGGGCGGCATTGACGACAACACGCTGGTGATCTTTACATCCGACAATGGCCCGTCGATCGGCAAGGCGACCCCGCTGAAAGGCAAGAAAGGGTCGACGTTCGAGGGCGGTATGCGTGAGCCAACCGTGATCCGTTGGCCCGGAAAAATTCCGGCGGGTGCTGATAATCATGAAATCATGAGCACCATGGATCTACTGCCGACCTTCGCCAAATTGGCCGGTGCTGAAGTTCCAAGTGACCGAGTGATCGATGGCAAGGATATCTGGCCGGTACTGGCTGAAAGTGAAACATCTCCTCACGAGGCCTTCTTTTACCATCAAGGCAATACTCTCGTTGCGGTGCGGTCCGGCCAATGGAAACTGCATCTAGGCAAGCCTAAGGGGAAGCGTGTCGCTTCGCCGGTGCTTTTCAATTTACAGCAGGACATCGGGGAAACCACGGATGTATCAAAGGCGAACCCAAAAGTCGTCGCACGGTTGCGTGCGCATATGGTCGGCTTTGAAAAAGAACTTTCTCAAAACAGCCGTCCGGCCGCTTTTGTGGAGAATCCAAAAGCGTTGTCGGCTCGTTGAATCATCGAACAGGTAGAGACACTTCTCGGTGAACGACTCCGTAACACCATGATGTTTAATCCCTCACCCACCGGTCGAAACCATTCTGATGCAATGCTGCGCTGGTTTGACCGATTAATTCTCCTCCAGCACTGATAACAGTTGAACACATGAAAAAACTACTCGTTGCGATGCTGTTTGCAGCCTTCGGGATTCCCTCGGTTGTCTGGGCCCAGCATGATCCCATCCAGACGTCGGCACGCGTGGGCGCCGAGGATCGGCCGCCGAACTTCGTAATCATTTTCGCGGATGACTTGGGCTATGGAGACCTCGGCTGTTTCGGCTCGACGACGATCAAGACGCCCAACCTCGACAAGATGGCGGCCGAAGGGATGCGGATGACGCAATTTTATGCTCAGACGGTTTGTGGGCCGTCGCGAGCCGCGCTGATGACGGGTTGTTATCCGCTACGCGTTGCGATTAATCAGAACAAAGTCGAGGTCCACCCAGAACTGCACCGCGATGAAATCACGATCGCGGAAGTGCTGAAGCCAGTCGGATACACCTCTGCCGCGTTTGGTAAATGGGATTTGGCAGGGCACCACGGCGAGAAGTACGTCCGCTCGCTGCTGCCACTGCATCAAGGTTTTGATGAATTCTTTGGGACGTCGACCAGCAACGATTCCAAGGTCGACCTATTCCGCGGCGACGAGGTGATCGAAAAGCGGACCGATATGCGGCTGTTGACGCAGCGTTACACCGACGAAGCGATCGACTTTATCCAGCGGAGCAAAGATCAACCGTTCTTTGTCTATCTGGCGCACACGATGCCACACGTTAAGTTGGCGGTTTCAGACGCCTTCAAAGGAAAGTCCGATGGCGGTTTGTACGGTGACGTCGTCCAGGAGATTGACGCCAACGTCGGACGGCTGTTGGAAACTCTTAAATCCGAAGGACTCGACGAAAACACCTATGTCGTTTTCACCAGCGACAACGGGCCTTGGTATCTTGGTCGCAGCAAAGGGCATTTGAATAGGATTGGCAAAGATGCGGTGTCGCATGGCGGATCCGCAGCTCCGCTTCGCGGCGCGAAAACCTCCACGTGGGAAGGCGGACTGCGTGTTCCTTGTATTTTTCGTGCCCCCGGTAAGATCCCCGCAGGTACGACGTGCGACGAAATTGCATCAACGATGGACCTGTTGCCGACCTTCGCCCGGCTGGCCGGAACCACGGCTCCGACCGATCGGGTGATCGATGGGCATGACATCCGCGATCTGATTCATGGAGTTGCCGGCGCCAAGAGTCCTACCGACGCGTTTTTCTATTACCGCCGTACGCGACTGGAGGCGGTTCGATCGGAGAAATGGAAACTACATCGTGCATTTCCTGCGGATCCGCAGTGGTCTCATTACAGCAAGGCGGAAGACGCGATTGACATCACTCGCCCGATGTTGTTTGACCTCGACGCGGACATTGCCGAGACCAAGGATGTTGCCGATCAGCATCCCGAAGTCGTCGCTGAGCTGATGAAGTTGATCGAGCAAGCACGCACGGACATCGGCGACCAGGATCGAATCGGCGAGAACGCTCGGTTTTTTGATCCGCAACCTCGCCGGCCGGATATCAACAAATCCGCCGCTCGTAAACGCAACCAGAAATAAACATCAAGGTATCTATCTTTTCAGGACAACATCAAATGACATCCGCTCGTGGAACAATTTTGCACACAATCACGACAGCTCAATGGCTAAGGGGGCTGATGGCCATTCTGCTTGCTTTTGTTTCCGGAGGCATCGCATCGTGCCAGGAAACTCAGGCGACGCAGTACGATGGCAGCTGGGAATCGCTTCAAAAGATGCCGGTGCCAGCGTGGTTTGATGATGGCAAGATCGGTATCTTCATTCACTGGGGACCGTACAGTGTGATCGGTTACAAGAAGGGCGGTCGCGGCTATGCCGAACATGTACCGAAGCTGCTCTACGATGACTCGCAGCACTATTATTCTTACATGGACCAGCGATGGGGAGCGCATCCGCCCGAGTTCGGTTACAAAGACATCATCCCGGAATTCAAAGCCGAGAACTGGGATCCTGAGGCGTGGGCAAAACTGTTCGCCGACGTCGGTGCAAAGTACGTTGTGCTGACAGCTGAACATCACGATGGCTGGGCGAACTGGGATTCTGACCTGACGCCTTGGAACGCGGTCGACAAGGGGCCAAAACGAGACTTGGTCGGCGACCTTGGCAAGGCCGTACGGAAGCAAGGACTCAAGTACGCGCCGTCGTATCACCGAGAACGTCATACGGGTTTCTTCGCGAACGAGAAATATGTCGTTCATAGTGATCCGCGACCGGATATAGCTGAAGAAATCAAGCGAGTTCCCGAGGCCGCCTCGCTGTACGGACCGTTCAGCTACGACAAAGCGTTTGTCGATGACTACGTCGCCCGTTGGAAAGAGATTCAAACGAAATACCAACCCGACTTTCTGTGGATGGACGATTTTCCGATCTACACTCGCGACGGCAATCAAGTGCGGGCCGGAAAGATGAAGCCAGAGATCCAATACATGGACAATTCTCTCCGCGGCATGATCACCGACTTCATGAATGATGGTGCCGCGCGTGGACAGGCTGTGTACGTCAACAATAAAGGTGCGAACCGCAATTGGCCTGATGGCGTTGGTTGTTTGGAAAAGGACAATCTGAAACTGAAGGTGATTGGACCGAAATGGCAGAGCTGCACGACGTTTGGAACGTCATTCGGCTATCTCGAAGGCGACAAGTACAAGACCATTGAAAGCGTGATCCACGAGATGGTGGAAGTCATCAGCCGCAACGGAAATTTTCTGGGCAACATTGGCCCCAGGGCAGACGGCACGATTGTTCCCGAGCAGTTAGAGCGATTGCATGCGATGGGCGATTGGCTGCGAATCAATGGCGATGCGATTTATGGATCTCGTTATTGGAAACAGAGCGACCAGACGGATGAGCATCTTGTCTTTACCACCAAGGGCAAGAATCTGTATGCGATCAAGATGACCGAGCCACAAAAACCTTTTACGATCACCGGCACGAAGGGGTGGAACGCGAATCAGGTAACGTCGGTTCGGCTGCTCGGTTCCGACGCAAAGACAACTTGGGAAATGACTCCGCAAGGCTTGCAAATCACACCGCCGAAGAATTTTGGCCAGAGCAAGTATGCGTGGACCTTTGAAATCGTTACGGATCGCGAGCAGCACGTTCCCAATGTGATTCAGAATGATGCATCCGAGGCTTTGAAAGGCACGAAAAAGGTCGACCTGGAGGGGCATGACACTTCGCAGCGTGCCGTTCCGATGGGACCGGCTCATCCCGCGATGAAACCATGCGTACTGCCGGGATCGACCGTGGTGATTGAAACCGCATCGAGTGCCGATGGCTTTCAGAAGCTGGTGCCGTCGCTGGCATCCGGCAGGAAGGTCACGGCGAATCCGGCAACCCGCAATGATCCGCTAAATTCGCTGACGGACGGAAAACTGGCTGCGGGAATCGGACCGGTGTTCGGAAATGGGGTTCGTGGCGGAGCCTATAAAATGGACTTGGGCTCGGCACAATCCGTTTCGGTCATCACCAGTTGGTCGCACAATTGGAAAGGGATCCGCGGTGCTCAAAAGATCGTCCTTTACGGCAGCGACGCGGCGACCGACCCGGGGTGGGATCTGACCCG
>CAXBHV010000706.1:0-4602 GCA_963974855.1 uncultured Rhodopirellula sp.
CAAGAGTTTCGACTTGTTCGGCGATTCACGAAAGTCTTGACGACTTCCGCTACGGGGAATACTGGACGAAAGTCTTGACGACTTCCGCTTGCGGGGGGCGGTTAGGCGGCGCGGCGAATGGCTTCGTCTCGGTGGCCGAGCACGTTTTCGCCGATCCAGTTTGCTGCTTTTGCCGTCGCACCGCCGCCGGCATGTCGGCGGCACAGTTCATCAATCGCCTTGAGCGTTTGGCGATAGTAGAATTCGTCGTGCAGCATCGCACCGACCGATTGCGTCAGGAAATCGACGGCCGGCTGAGTCGATCCGACCGAGATAAACTCGGGAAAGACTTTGCGTGGGCTCATCAAATTGGGCAATGTGATCGAATCGAGTTTGACGACCATTTTTGCGAACGCGTACAGGAACCGACCGATGCGGTAAGTGACTGCTGCGGGCGTTCGCCGAGCCATCAACTCCAGACTCACCGAGCCGCTGACCATCATCGCACAACGCGCCGCTTCGATCACTTCGCTGGTGCGGTCGACGTAGAATTCGATCGGCAAATCGGCATCCGCCTCGGTCAATTGATTGCGGCACCATAAACAGTGTCGATCACGATAGGCCGCGACTAGGAATTTTGCCGCAGGATCGGTCTTTGCCAGCTGACGAATCGACTCGAGCATCACGGGCCATGTGCGATGCACTTCGTGAGTCCGCGAGCCAGGCAGGACGGCGACAAGTTGATCACCCGATTCGGTCTGTTTGGCAAACCGAGTGAGTAACTGTTCGTCAAGCTTTGCCAACGCGACCGCGTCAAAGAATGGATGTCCGACGTAGGTGGCGGGGATATTGTGTTTGGTAAAGTAAGTCTGCTCGACCGGCAGGACGGTTAACACGTGATCGACAAGGCGTCGCATCTTCCGCACTCGCCAACCACCCCAGGCCCACAATTGGGGCGGGCAATAATAGTAGACCGGGATGCCGTAGCGTTTTGCTCGTTTGGCGATGTGCCAATTGAATCCGGGGAAATCGACAAGCACGACGGCGTCGATCTCGCCCGATTTGAAAATCGCCTCGGCTTGATCGGCAAAGCTAAAGAACTCACGCAATTTTGGTAGGACTTCGAGGATCCCCACCACCGCGTGTTTGGTTAGGTCCAATTCGATTTCGCAGCCTGCCGCCTGCATCGCCTCGCCACCGAAACCGGTCGTTTGGATCTCGGGATACGATTGATTCAAATGCGTGATTAAGCGAGCGGCATGCTGGTCGCCACTGGGTTCACCAACAGAAAAGAAGATGCGTTTGGACATGTCTTCGGGGTGGGTTGGCGATACGAGGATGTCGCAAGGAATCTGACCTAACGGAATTTTTCTATAGGCATAGCTAGAAAATTAGCGACGTAGCGTCAACGTGAATTTTTCCGTGGGCGTCCCAAAACAGCGTCCCAGTGGGGGCTGATCCGGTCGCGAAAGAGAGAGCGTGTGGCTCGAGAAAACCCTAGCCCGACGCGTCAGGGCTGGATGGTGATTGCGATCCAGCTCCGGCAAGATGCGAAAGTGGCAAAATGCGAAACTGACGAGGGGGATTTGTTGCCACCGCCATGCCGGAACTCTGCTGTGCTGCGGTCTGGCCTACATACAATTCAATGAAAGCAAAAAAAACGACCCGGTCAGGGAAATTCCCCGACCGGGTCGTTTAGGTCACGTCTAATAGCTTAGTGGGCTACCTTTGTAAGCATTTTTCAGCGAACGTAGCTTGCACTAGCTTGAATGACGCGACGCTTGGTGGTCACGCTAGCACTTGGATCAACGATCGGTGCTGGTGGCATTGGAGCTGCATCCATTGCTGGAGCTGCAGTTGGTGCCGATTGGTAAGGAGCGGAGTAAGCAGGAGCCGAAGCTCCACATCCGCAGCCGCTGTCACAGCCGCTGTCGCAGCCATTGTCACAACCTTTTTTGCAGCCAAGGTTTCCGAACAACTTGGTCAAAAGACCAGGTCGTTTGATTCCACAACCGCTGTCGCATCCGCTGTCGCAGCTAGCAACTTCGCAGCCACAGGCAGGAGCTCCACAGCTGCTATCGCAGCCCGAGTCGCATCCGCAGCCATTTTTGTGCGAGAACAACTTCGACAGCAAGCCGCCACATTGTTTCTTGCCACAAGGCGAGTCACAGGCGTTTACTTCGCAGCCACAAGTAGGAGCTGATTCACATCCGCCACAAACAGGTGCTTCGCAACCGCATGCTGGCTCTGCACATCCGCAAGCCGACTTGTCGTGACCGAACAGGCCACAACCCGATTTCTTGCCGCACGAAGGTGCATCGCAACCGCCACAGACGGGTGCTTCGCAACCGCATGCTGGTTCTGCACATCCGCAAGCGGACTTGTCATGACCGAACAGGCCACAACCGAGTTTTTTGCCACATGAAGGTGCTTCGCAACCGCAAGCGGGTTCCGCACATCCACAAGCTGGTGCTTCGCAACCGCATGCAGGTTCTGCAAAGTGGCCGCCTAGAAGGTTGTGGCCGCCCTTGAGCAAGCCGCAACTCGATTTTTCACAACCGCATGCAGGTGCTTCGCAGCCACATGCTGGTTCTGTTTCACAACCGCAAGGGCTGTCACAGTTATATGCTGGTGCATCACAGCAGCTCGTTGAGCTGCCGCAGCCTTTAACGCCAAGCATCCGATCCAAAAGATCGAATCCAAAGCTTTGGCTGCAAATTGAACTACCCAATACGAGGGTCAAAGTTAAGATTGTCCGCTTCATTGGAGCCACGTCTCCCTTTATGCCATTTTCTGCGGGGTGTTGGTCGGCATTTCGTAAAAGAGTTCGATTGCTCGTTATTCAGGTAAGCGGAAGGTCCAGTCGTCGAACGAAGTCGCCGACGATCACACCTTATCACTCTTTCAACAAACTCCAACGTTTCGGGTGCGAGCACCCGGCCCGCCGACTTCGTTAGCTTGTTGTGAACCTGAATTCATCGCCGCCGCAATCAGAAATGAATCTGACGTTTTGGGATGAACTTGAGTAACCGACCCCTAGTTGGGTCGAAATACCTTTTCGCCTCGACATCCGATATCGAAGCCTTCTATTTTGCCTCGCTAAAAACTTGGCTCACACTCGATGGTGTGAAGCCTTCGTTAGCGGGACAATAACGATATCGGCGCACGGTGCCTTCAGAATCAGTGATCCGAACGATTTTCAGGCGCTTGGAAGGGTTTGACGGCTAGGCAAAGGCGACTTGATTTTCCTGCAAAACCGCCTGTGACTATTCTGCGCATGGCATCTTAGGCAAGATCGGTATAAACTAATGCAATTGCCGGCTTTTGCCGCTATTTTCCAACATACGCTCACCCCCATATTGCCTTCCCCCCCGGTGCATTGCCCACCACCTGCGTTTTCTTGCCCCCCAAAGAAGGCACTTGGGTTAGGACGACCTTCCGGCTAGCACCATTGCCCCCCGGCGAATCGACCGTTCAGAGCTTCGAATCAAAGATCTCGCCCCCCGAACGAACAAGAACAAGCAGATTGACAGCGTGAATCGAGCGAAAACTGCCCCTCAAATCGTCGACCTGACCGCTTTACCTGCGGTGCCATGCCCATGTGGTGTCGCCCGTCGTGCGTTTGAGGGGTGTTCCGAGTTTCCAGGGACGGTTCACCTGACCGAAATCACCCGCGATGCTCGAACCCACTACCACAATGAACACACCGAGGTTTACGTCGTACTGGAATGCGAAAGCGATGCTGCGATCGAGCTTGATGGAGTCCTCCACCCAGTTCGCCCCTTAACTGCTATCCTGATTCCTGCGGGCGTTCGCCATCGCGCCGTAGGCGAGATGAAAACCATCATCGTATGTTCCCCTAACTTTGACGCCGTCGACGAACACTTTGACTTGGAATAGACGTCCGGGCAAGTAAATCACGGCCATCGGTATCCACCGTGTGGCTAGATTATGAGCCCGGATACGAATCAGAGCCTATTGGACTGTGGACGCGCAAGCCGTCGCAGGACACGAACAATCACAACGACCTTCCCTCAAGAGAGTTTCGATGCAATCCCCGTTTCAAATGCCATCGCTTTTCCGAAAGAGTTGGTTTGCTGGTTCCATGCAAGCCCTGCTGATCTTTGCCATTGCTGTGATCTGCGTCCCCCAGCCGGCTCAGGCTGATAACGCTGGTTGGCCGTATTGGCGTGGCCCGCATTACAACGGTTCCGCCAACGCATCCAATTTGGCCGAGGATTGGGATCCCGATGGGGGCGAAGGCAGCAACGTGCTGTGGAAACGCGACGACATTGGGGGGCCATGCACCCCAATTGTGATGAACGAGCGGCTCTACACGATCCAACGAGCGTTGCCAGGAACCGAGCGAGAATCCGAGAAAGTGGTCTGCTTGGATGCCAAGACAGGCGAAACGCTCTGGGAAAACCAATACAACGTTTGGCTTTCGGATGTTCCGGCCGAGCGAATCGGATGGAGCAGCGTCGTCGGGGACCAGGAAACCGGCAACGTTTATGTGCTTGGCGCCTGTGACATTTTTATCTGCATCAACGGCGAAACCGGCGAAACCGTGTGGCAGATTCCACTGCACGAGCAGTTTGGAATGCTCAGTACCTACGGCGGGGG
>CAXBHV010000707.1:0-4598 GCA_963974855.1 uncultured Rhodopirellula sp.
CCTACGGCCAAGCCGACATCGACCCCAGCGGTCCCCTTTACGCGAACCACAAAGTCGACGGAGCGGCGATTCGTTTGATGTTCAGCAACGCCGATTCGGGACTCGTGTCTCGTGACGGCAAACCGCTGACCGATTTCGAGATCGCCGGAATCGACGGCAATTTTCACCCTGCGACCGCGACGATCGATGGCAACCAGGTCGTCGTCCAATCGCCGAATGTGCCTGAACCGAAACAAGTGCGATTTGGTTGGAACAAATTGGCGATGCCGAACTTGATGGACAACGACGGACTGCCCGCGTGCTCGTTCCACACGCATTGGCCTATCGATCCGTCTCTCGGCTACAACGTTGCACTGGGATGCACTTGGGAAGCGAGCGACTCGAACGCGTGGGGATGGAACAGCGGATTGACCGATGGCGTCTGGGGTAATCGCAACCCGCAATGTTTTGCCACTGGTGTCAGCGAAGAATTCCCCAAATCGGTCACCATCGATTTAAAAAAGACTCAAACGATCAACCTAGTCCGCTTTGGTGTTCCCGATGTGGGATCGACCAAAAACGTGGCAATCTCAGTTAGCGAGGATGGAAAAACGTTTCAGGAAGTCGGATCGCACTCGTTTGGGCAAGGCAAAGCCGAGCGAGCCGTGATAGAGTTTGACGACACCACGGCGAGATTTGTCCGGCTCACCTACGTCGACCATCATCCCGGCTTGGCTGGCGGCTACAACAACACATTCGCCTTCACCAGCGAAGTGGAAGTGTATCGAGCGAAATAGAGTAATTTGACAAATGGCGTGGCATTCATGCCGTAGCTGCGTTCGCCAGAATGCGGTCCACCGCGAACGCGATGGCAGCTACATCAAAATTAAAAATGCTCTAGTGGTCTGTGACAGCTAAAAAATAGGGTTGGCTGTAGTGGACGAGAGGCAACGAGTCCTTCGCAATTTGCAGCATGAAGAGGACTCGTCGCCTCGTCCACTACCCTAAAAGTAAGCTGCGACGCAGCACTAGACCGAGTTTTTTCATCGCAAGCTTCTCAGCATGGGAAGGACTAAAGTCAATGGCATCCTCGTTTCGTGTCTTCGTGTTAATCAGCGGTGTGATTGCCAATGCGATCGCAGCGAATTCGATCGCGATGGCGCAGCCCACGCCACCGTCAACCGACGATCAGGTGAACATGTTTCATTTGCCCGACGGCTTTGAAATTCAACTCGTTGTGAGTGATCCCGACATCGGGCAGCCGATGAACTTGAATTTCGATGCGAAAGGGCGGCTGTGGTTGACGCATTCCATTGAATATCCCTATCCCGCAAAAAGCGAAGGAGTCGAGCCAGACCGTGGAAATTTTGCTGGCGGCGGTGAAAACCCGCCACGTGATCGATTGACGGTCGTTGAAATTGGACCTCGAGGATCCGCCAAGCAGATCACTCACTTTGCCAGTGGGCTAAATATTCCGATCGGAAACGTCCCGCTCGGTGATGGTAGCGAAGCACTCGTCTACGCCATCCCTTCGATCTTTCACGTCGCCGATCACAATCACGACGGACAATCCGATGCCATCACGACGCGGTACACGCGATTTGGAAACATCGATGTCCATGGCAACGCAAGCTCATTCACCCGAGTCGTTGACGGTTGGATTTATGGTTGCCATGGATTCTCAAACCAAAGTGAAATCAGCGACGCCAGCGGAAATGTGGTGAAACTGCAATCGGGAAATACGTATCGGTTTCGCGAGGATGGATCGCACTTTGAATTATGGACCCAAGGCCAAGTCAATCCGTTTGGGATGACGTTTGATCCACTGGGCAACCTGTTCAATTCTGACTGCCATTCCAAGCCGGTCTATCAACTGCTGCGTGGTTCCTCGTATCCGCAATTTGGTGGCAATCCGCCGCCGATCGGATATGGTCCGACGATGATCGATCACCAACATGGGTCGACAGGAATTTGCGGCCCCGCGTATTACGCTGCCGAGCATTTCCCCAAGGAATTTCGTGACAATCTATTTATCTGTAACCCCGTCACCGGACGAGTTCATCGCGATCAATTAACGCAGGTAGGATCTACCTTGCTGTGTCAAACACAGCCTGACTTTATTACCAGTGACGATCCCTGGTTTCGTCCCGTTGATGCGATTGTGGGCCCCGACGGAGCGCTGTACATCGCCGACTTTTGCAATTTGGTGATTGGACATTACGAAGCCCCGCTAGATCATCCCGATCGTGACCGCACGCACGGACGCGTTTGGCGAGTCGTGTATCAAGGCGATGCGAAGTCGCCGGTCCAACTGAGCCCGACGGATCTGACGCAACTGCCTGCGAAAGTACTCGTCGATCGATTGTCTGATCCGAACTTGCAAGTGCGAACGCTGGCGACGAATTTTTTGGTCGATAGCGCCGACGAAGAATCACTCCGCTTAGTCCGGGCCGCGGTCGAGTCGAGCGACATGGCAACCGCTCGGGCTCATGGTTTGTGGGTACTCGAGCGGACAAAACCCCTTGACGATGAAACGCTAAAACGACTTGCCAACGATCCTGCCGCAATCGTACGAACTCACTTGATAAAAATGCTGGCCGAGCGAATTGACTGGACCGCCACCGAGTCGTCGCTGGTACGAAACGCATTGCAGGACAGTGACGCGTTTGTGCAACGCGCCGCCGTCGATGCATTGGGGCGACATCCCGCTAGCGACAACGTCAAGCCGATGCTGCAAACGTGGACAACCACACCGGCCGACGACACCCATTTGATTCACACGCTTCGGCTGTCACTTCGTGATCACCTTCTCAGCGAACCGGTCATCACAGGGTTGCCACTGGAATCGATCGAGGCTGATCTTCGCGAGCGATTGATCGAGGTGTCGGCGGTAACCGACGGGAATCACGCCACGGGTCTGAGCCTAACGTTGCTGGAAACCACGACGACCCCGGAAGCGTGGGCCGATCGTATCGCCACACAAATCGGCAACCACGGAGCCGACGACCAAGTTGCAAAATTGATCTCGATCGCAAAGCAGCGAATCGCCAGCGATCCACGCTCCCAATTTCAGATCCTTGGGTCGGTGGCCAATGGAATGCAGCATCGCGGCAAGTCACTCGATCAATCCGAACCGCTCCGCGTTTGGTGGTCCGAGATCGCCGCGGAATTACTGGGGCAAATCGCATCGAATCCCTCACACTGGGCCAATCATCCAGTTCCCGGGATCGCAGCGTCTGAATCGCCGTGGGGAATTCGCCAGCGAAATTCGGCCGACGGAAATTCGCAAGCGGTGTTTTGGGACAGCATCTCTGCAGGCGAAAGCTTGACCGGCATCTTGCGAAGTCCGCCGTTCACTGTTCCAACGCAATTTCAATTTTGGATGTGTGGGCACAATGGGTTCCCTGGTTCGCCCGACACCCAAAAGAACTTGATTCGGTTAGTCGATCTTGAATCGGGCCAGACGATTGCGAAACAATCGCCACCGCGAAGCGATGTTGCGATGCAGTACACGTGGGACTTGGCGGAACACGCCGGCCGCACCGCTGTTTTTGAAATTGTCGATGCAGAGCAAGCTGATGCTTACGCCTGGGTCGCCGTCGGACGAATCGAACCTGCGATCGTGACCATCAGCGAAGACAAATTCAGTGACCGGATCATCGAACTGGCGGGCGAGTTTGGATTGACCGAACATGCCGCATTGGTCGCATCGCTTGTGTGCGACGCAAATCAATCGCCGCAAATTCGCAAACAAGCCATGAAAAGTTCGCTGCGTTTGAGCGACGAAGCCTCGATCGTCCCGATCTTGGATCGCATCTTGTCCGACAGTGACGAAACGAACGAACTTCGTGTCGCTGCGGCCGATGCTCTCGCGAATCTTGGTAGCGAAGTGTCACAACACGCACTTGCTGGCCGATTGGAAACGTCTCCGTATGAACTTCAGCGAGCGATCACCGCGGGACTCGCTCGAAAATCGTTCGGCGTTGAGTTGCTGCTCTCCCACATTTCACTCGGCCAAGCGTCGCCTCGATTACTGATCGACGGACGCATTTCAGAATTGATTCAGCGGAATGCAACTTCCAAGCAAAAAACGCGAGTCGCCGAGCTCACTCGCGACCTGCCGCCTGAAAATGAAAAAACGACTCAGCTGCTGGTGCAGTTGCGTGAAAACATGCGGCACGATTTCTCGACCGACCGGGCTGCCGAGGGCGAAGTGCTATTCAAACAGAATTGTGCCACCTGTCACCAGATCGCAGGGCAGGGGGGTGTCGTCGGCCCGCAGCTCGATGGCGTCGGCAACCGAGGTGTCGAGCGATTGCTCGAAGACGTCGTCGATCCGAATCGAAATGTCGATGTGGCGTTCAGGATGACTCAAATCCTCACGCTCGATGGAAACATCGTGACCGGATTGCTGCGGCGAGAAGAAGGCGATCGGGTGGTGTTGGCGGACCAAACCGGCAAGGAGTTTTCGCTGGCGACTGACGATATCGAGCAGCGTAAAGACTCGACCGAGTCGCTGATGCCCGCAAATTTTGCCGAAACGATGACGGTTCAGCAGATCCAGGATGTCGTGGCCTACTTGCTGATTCAACAATCCGCGACCGCGGCAACGGGCGAAT
>CAXBHV010000708.1:0-4592 GCA_963974855.1 uncultured Rhodopirellula sp.
CAGTTGCAGTAGATCGCACTTGCCGTACCAGCCACAGCCAATCAAACCAACGCGGCGAGGCGTTGCAGCGGGTGCGGCGGCACGAGCCGAGTGGGCAGCCGTAGCAATTGAGGCAAATGCGGCAGTGCGAGTGAGAAATTTTCGGCGATCCATAATGCTTCGTTTCTTGATGAGGAGATACGCTTCGTAGAAGACTTCAACGCAGCCATCATCTTAACAGACTCGTTCGAGCGGTTGCTGCCGAATCATCCGCCGTATCGCGTGATTAGGACGCGGCGGCTATTTTCTCGGGCCTCTTTTCGGGCCACAAGGCAAGGATGTTAGCAAGCAAAACGAGCGATCCGCCGATCAGCAGCGGCGTGCTGAATTCTTCGTTGGCATAGCTGACCGCGCACCACGCGCTGAGCATCGCGGGGATAAACATGGCCCAGGTGGATGCGAACAAGGGTTCACAGGTGTAGATCACCGCGGCTTGCCCAGCGGTCAGACGTGGGTGGTACTTATTCATCCAGACAAACGCCACCAGAGATGGAAAGAAACACAAAACGCCTAGCAGAATATAGAACCGAGGTTGCAACGCCAGCGCGGTCCAGCCACCGCTTGCCGTTTCCGGCACCGGCAAACTTAATCCCGCGAAAACGACCATTGCCAAAATCGCAGTGGTGCCGAACATACTTGGCGTGAACAACACCGACTCGTAGCGTTTGCCAAAGACGTCAACCAGCAAAATTTGCCCGCTAAAGAACAGCGTGGCCAACGTGGTCACTGAATCGCCCATGGTCCAACGCGACAACGCATCGCTGGCGAGTGAAATCTGACCGTCGTCGATCACAATCAATCCTGTCAACGTCGCGACTCCGGCCAACGCCACCAAGGCACCGAGCATGACACAGCGGCGAGGCAATTGTTTCCGCAACAGCGTGTTGAACAGCGGCGTGATGATCACCACCAAGCTCGTCAAAAAGCCACTCCGCGACGCCGGGATCGTTGCCAATCCAATGACTTGCAGTAGCAACCCAAAGAAAAACATGACACCAATCGCTGCGCCCGCCAACAGATGAGGCATCTGAACACGACGCAGCGTGCCCCGCAGCAAAATCGCAAATAACCCGAACGCGATGGCAAACCTCAGTCCAATCAACCAAGACGCCGAACTCGTCCGCAGCCACCCTGACGCGGTCAGCTCGGTGACTCCAAAATGATCATCCACTTGCAAGTTCAAGCACTTCATGATTGGAAAGGAGGCCCCCCACATCGCATTGACCAAGACCAACGCAATGATCGCTTGGCGACGTTCGATAGGGGTGGTGCCTTGGTTCATCATGAAATGGATTCGAAGTCAGCTTTCGCACTATAAAATTCGCCAAAGGCGGCAATGCAGAACAATAAACTCAATTGTTCCCCTATGCATGCCCACCGCTCATTTCGCTCCGAAATAGCCCAATGCTTCACGCGGCGCAGTCCAGAGCGTATATTCCGGCACTTCGTTTGTGAATGAGCTTCCCCCCATCTCTGTCAGGAGTCCCGTCGTGTCGACCGATCTACCCAATATTCTTGCATCGCGATACGCGAGTGAAGCGATGGTGAAAATCTGGTCGCCCGCAAACAAGATCGTTCTTGAACGGGAATTGTGGATTGCCGTACTGGAGGCTCAAAAGGACCTCGGGGTTCACGTCCCCGACGGGGTGATCCAGGCATACCGCTCGGTGATCAACAACGTCGATTTGTTTGCGATCGATGCCCGCGAACGAGTCACCAAACACGATGTGAAAGCCCGCATCGAAGAATTCAACGAATTGGCGGGCCACGAGCACATCCACAAAGGGATGACGTCACGTGACTTGACCGAGAACGTCGAGCAGCTGCAGATTCGTTCGGCACTGAATCTGGTTCGTGACCGCATCGTCACCGCACTGTCGTTGGTGGCCGAACGTGCGGCCGAATACAGCGAGCTTGCCATTGCCGGCCGCAGCCACAATGTGCCCGCGCAAGTCACGACGGTTGGCAAACGGTTCGCTAACATCGCCGAAGAATTGTTGGTCGCCTACGAGCGAATTGACAATTTGTTGGTTCGCTATCCGCTGCGAGGCATCAAAGGTCCGGTTGGCACTCAGCAAGACATGCTCGATTTGTTCCAAGGCGATGCCAGCAAACTGGATCAGCTCGATAGCCGGATCGCGAAATCACTTGGCTTTGAATCGTGTTTCGATTCGGTGGGGCAAGTGTATCCGCGATCGCTGGACTTTGACGTGATCTCGGCGCTAACGCAGCTTTCGTCGGCGCCAGCCAACTTTGCTCGCACATTGCGATTGATGGCTGGAGCGGAATTGGCGACCGAAGGATTCAAACCAGGGCAAGTCGGATCGTCAGCGATGCCCCACAAGATGAATGCCCGATCGGCCGAGCGGATCGACGGATTCAACGTGATTCTGCGTGGCTATTTGACAATGGTCGGCGGATTGCTTGGCGACCAATGGAACGAGGGCGACGTCAGTTGCAGTGTCGTCCGCCGCGTCGCAATTCCGGATGCGTTCTTGGCGATCGACGGGCAACTCGAAACGTTCCTCACCGTGCTGGTTGATTATGGTGCGTCCCCCGCCGTGATCGACCGCGAACTGCGTCGCTATTTGCCGTTCCTGGCGACAACCAAGATTCTTGTCGCTGCGGTCAAATCGGGCGTGGGCCGCGAAACGGCACACGAAGCGATCAAGGAACATGCGGTATCCGCGGCGCTCGCGATGCGTGAAAGCGGCCGCGATGACAATGATTTGATCGAGCGGTTGGCTGGCGATGACCGTATCCCGATGGATGCCGAAGCACTGAATGCAGCGATCGGAGATCCGAAGCAATTCATCGGCAACGCCACGACTCAAGTGCAAAATGTGATCTCGCGGATCGAAGCGATCACCAGCAAAAATCCTGAGGCGGCAAGCTATCGCCCCGGCTCGATTCTATAAGCGTGCCAATTGCCGGCGGATGTCTCCGACATCCGTGTGCTTATTTACGACGTCGGAGACGTCGGGCGACATTATGGGTGAGGACCTCACCGTTTACCCAATCGTTGTAGGTGTAATGGCCGTCCATTAATCCAAGCACAACGATTGTCCGAGTGAGTCAATCGTGGACGAGATTTTAAGGACGAGATCTTAAGAATGCATTCCATGCGATGCTAATATCGTCCAACTGCATCACGATCCGCATGTCTTACGCAGATGACGTCATACTGAACACGAACGGCAAGGTAGCACCGACGCCGAGCATTCCTCCTGAACACCAATTGAGAATCGTCGATTGACAATCGCTTAGGTTGTCGTAGTCTGTGCTCAGGTTCACACTTTGTGCTGAAAACGCTCGCAAAACGCGATACACTTTGGCAGTACGGTGTTCAGCGATTCTCGCAGAAGACTTACTCATAGCGTGTGCCCAATCTCTGCAGCCCACGTCCAACGGAGGGATCGCTACGATGTCGCTACACAATCACGCCGATTTTCGATCAGTTCTGTGGGTCGTGATCGCAATCACCTTGGTGGCGATTCAATATTCCGACCCGAGCTGGGTGATTTATCTGAGTCCGATTAGCTGCTATTTGGCGATCGCGTGCGGCACGATTTCTCATAATCACAACCACCGAGCCACGTTCAAGTCGCCACGTTGGAACCATCTATTCGGTCACGTACTGACCCTTTTCTACGGCTACCCGACCCTCATGTGGGTGCCGACGCACAACTTGAATCATCATCAATTCGTGAACCGTCCTGGAGATGCGACGGCAACTTGGCGTTACACAAATAAACACAGCATCTGGGTCGTACTGAGCTATCCCTTCGTATCGGGCTACTTCCAAAGTTTTCCGATTCGCGAATACATCGAGAAAGTCAAAACCCGTAAACCGAAACTGTACGCTCGGATTCGTTTCCAATACGCCGTTTGGATGGGGGGGTACATCGGGCTGGGTGTATTGGCCGCCGTGCTTTACCACAACCAACAAACCGGGCTCGGATTGTACTTGTGGTTCTTCTCGGTCATTTTGCCGGCGATCATGTCGAGCACCGTGATCATGTTCTTTAACTTTATCCAGCACATCCATACTGATGCATGGTCCGAGCATGATCACTCTCGCAACTTTACGGGATGGTGGTTTAACTTTCTGTTTTTCAACAACGGCTATCACACCGCCCACCACGATCACCCCGGAATGCACTGGAGTGAACTGCCGAGAGCCCATGCGGCGATAGCGGCAACGATTGATCCACAATTAAACGAACGCAATTTGCTTTGGTTTGTGTTTCGTCAATATGTACTGGCGCCGTTATTCCCCGCGCTGGGCACTCACCAAATGGGCCCACTACCAGGCGAAGGCCACAAGCCAAAGACGCCGCAAATGGAACAGCACGAGCAGGCAGTTGAGTTAGTGGGTCGCGACGCGTAAGCAGTGCACGAAACTCTTGGCGAGTTTCGCTACGGGATTGGTTGCTCTTGACTCAGCCGAGATGCAGTGCGGCGCGTGCGAGCTGCAACCAACTTGTGCCCGCCACATCGACTTCCATGTCGTAGTCTTTGGTCGGAATGTACGCACGGCGGTGATCGACAAT
>CAXBHV010000709.1:0-4588 GCA_963974855.1 uncultured Rhodopirellula sp.
CTTCGTCGGTGGAGAGGTAACTGCACTATCGGCCGGAAGAAAAAGTCACCTCACAATATCCTACAACAAGCCCAAAGTTTTAGCGGACCAGCACTAGCCCCGGCGGGATCACAACTGTCGGCTACAAGGACGGCCCGCAAACGCGTCCCCTCGCCACATTTCCCACGAATCGCCGCAGGCGATTCGTGGGAAATGTGGCGAGGGGGAATTGGGTGTGAGTTAGGGTAGCCACCAGTTGGCGCTCCGCCGGGACAAGCCCGGACGGAAGCGAAATAGTTTGCAAGTAAAAGTGTGTAGATAAGTAAGACTAGCGCCGTGGGCTCACAAAATAGAGAATCACTCTGCCTGTTGGCTAAGTTTGCCCGCAGCGCGGATTCCTCCGTCTGGCGACGGCAGCTAAATCCCTAACACCCGCAACAACATGCATTTATCAACGCGGCGACAGCAGAACGAATTCGCTAGTGCAGATGTACAGCGAGAGATTCTTGAGGGTGAAGCGAAGACGCGACAGCCTTACTTCAACCAAAATTTGCGATCGATCGGTCTATCGGGCCTTCGTGCAAGCGGTATCAAAGTGCTGCAGATCAACGTCGGCGAACCGAACAATCGGACCGGCACGACTTGGCACATGGACTCAGCAACCGGTCATTCGAAACGTATGTCGCGAGAAACCGCAGAGCAGATCATTGACGTGCTCGCGAACCACGACATTCCGACAATGGACATTTCCGGTATCGCACCCGAGTTGAACCCGAACTTTCGCTGGCTCGTCAAGCAGGCTCACATGCTTGGCCGCCACGTCATTGACCGTTGCAATCTTTCCGTACTGATGGCCAACGACTCAAAGGACTTGGCCGAGTTTCTCGCGAAGCATGACGTTGAAGTCGTTGCGTCGTTGCCATTTTCGATGGAAGAGGATCGCGATAGCCAATACAACAACGAAGCTTTCAAACGTTCCATCGATGCACTGCGACGGCTGAACCGACTCGGATATGGGTATCCTGGACTGGGGCGGCCGCTTACACTTGTTTACCACCCCACCGGAATTACGCTGCCGCCATCGCATCACGAACTCGAAGCGACCTATCGTGATGAACTGAGTTCTCGATACGACATTATCTTCTCTGAACTGCATGTGGTTACCCACCGGCCGATCAGCCGATTTCTTGATAACTTGCTCCGGGACGACCAACTCGATGAGTACATGCAAATGCTGATCGACAGCTTTAATCCACTCGCGGTCGAAAACGTGAGGTGTCGTTCGATGCTGGCTGTAGATTGGCGAGGATACCTGTTCGATTGTGATTTCAACCAGAAGTTGAACATGGTGCTCTCTTCTGAATTGCCACAACATATTTCGCAGTTCGATGCTGAAAAACTTAACGACCGCCTGATTCAAACCGGGAGGCATTGCTTTGGCTGTACCGCCGGTTGCGGATCGGCAGTGGCAAAACTTGCAACGCAGGAGGAATCATGAATCCCCGGCGTCGCATGAGTTGGGCAACCTCACTGTTGCTCGTCGGCTTTTTGCCGTTCGCTTTTCCTGGATGCACATCAAACAACAACGCCGCCCGCGACAACCAAATCGTCCTGACTGGTTCCAGCACGATCGCGCCTTTGGTGGGCGAGATTGCAAAAAGGTTTGAAGCATTGCATCCGGGTGTTCGGGTCGATGTGCAAAGCGGCGGATCATCACGAGGCGTCGCTGACGTTCGACGCGGACTTGCCGACATTGGTATGGTCTCGCGAGAACTGAAGGCCAAGGAACAAGACTTGACGGCTTTCACGATCGCGCGAGACGGTGTTTGCATTATCGTCCATCGAGACAATCCAGTGACATCGCTCTCCGACGAGCAGATTGTGGCCATCTTCACGGGACGCACCCGAAACTGGAATGACGTTGGCGGATTGGACGCACCCATTACCGTTGTCAACAAAGCCGAAGGCCGATCTACGCTGGAGTTGTTTGTCGGTCATTTCAACTTAGACAATGCGGAAATCAAAGCGGATGCTGTGATCGGTGATAACGAACAGGGAATCAAGACGGTCGCCGGTAACCCCAACGCGATCGGCTACGTTTCAATTGGAACCGCCGAATACGATGCCGCTCACGATGTCGCGATTAAACTGTTACCATTAGACGGCGCAGAGGCGTCCATCAAAAACGTGCGTGACGGTACGTTTCCTTTGTCGCGTCCGTTGAATCTGGTCGTGAACGACGAGCCCACGGGAATCGTGGCCGAGTTCATCGAGTTCGCTCGCTCTCAGGATGTCGATCCCATCGTGCTGGAGCAGTACTTTGTCCCACTTTCGCAGTGATACCGTCCTCGTGTGGCTGCTTCGCGGTTGCGGGCTGCTGACCGGAGCAATCTCGGTCGTGATCGTGGGTTTTCTGCTAATGGAATCACTCGTGGCGCTTCGTGGCGTCGGAGTTTCGCGTTTCGTTTCTGACGTTTCCTGGCACCCTTCGGCTGGGATGGCGAAGGGCCAATTCAATTTGGTGCCCATGATCGTAGCGACATCACTGGCAACCGCGGGCGCCGTTCTATTGGCCGCACCTCTTGGGGTCGGCTCTGCGGTATTTGCACATTTCTATGCCCCGCGACGATTACGGCATCCATTTGGAAAAATGATTGAACTGCTCGCCGGGATTCCTTCGGTGGTCTACGGGCTGTGGGGTCTGGTGGTGCTCGTTCCACTGATTTCGCGATGGCATCCGCCGGGAACCAGCCTACTGTCGGCGATCATCATTCTGACGATCATGATTCTACCGACGATCGCGTTGCTGGCCGGTGCAGCTTTCGACAATCTGCCGTCGGAGTACCTGCGAGCCTCGGCGGCATTGGGACTTTCACGCGGACGAACCCTTACTAGCGTCGTATTTCCGGCCGTTCGTTCGGGATTGTTCACGGCGGTGCTACTGGGAACGGGCCGGGCCATCGGCGAGACGATGGCGGTATTGATGGTCGCTGGCAATGTTGTCCAAAATCCGACAAGCATATTCCAGCCGGTTCGTACGATTACGGCGAACATTGCATTGGAGATGGCTTATGCGATGGATGGCCATCGCTCGGCATTGTTCGTGTGCGGGCTGCTGTTAATGGCGATGGTCATCGTACTGGTCGGCTTTGCAGAATGGGTCAGTCAAGGGCGTATTCATGGATAACACCCCCCAAACCTATTCACGTTCAGCCGTCAGCGTATTGCTTGATTCGCTGGCAACATCTGTCGCATGGTCCATCGCAGCGTTGGTCAGCGGCGTCTTTCTTTGGATATTGGCCGACATCGTCATCGCAGGGTTGCCTTCGATCTCTTGGAGTTTTCTAACCGAAGCACCTCGGAATGCGGGACGCGAAGGAGGGATTTTCCCCATCATTATTTCAACTCTGCTGATCCTAATTGTTACAATGGTCGTGTCGGTGCCGTTAGGATTAGGAACTGCGATCTTACTTAGTGAGTTGACGCAGACGGAAAGCATGTTTGGCATCCTGGTGCGACGCAGTTTGGATGTTCTCGCAGGCGTGCCGTCGATCGTATTCGGACTGTTTGGCAACGCATTTTTCTGTATCTACTTGGGGCTCGGATTTTCAATTTTATCGGGCGGTCTCACGCTTTCGTGCATGGTGCTGCCAATCCTGATACGAGCGACCGAGGAAGGTTTCCGATCGGTTCCGAACGAATATCGCATGGGTGCCGCGGCGTTGGGGTTATCTCGAACTGCAACGCTTGCGCAACTGTTATTGCCAGCCGCAGTACCCGGGATCATCGTGGGATTGGTGCTGGGCATCGGCCGCGCATTAGCAGAGACCGCGGCGTTGATCTTTACCAGCGGATACGTTGACCGTGTCCCCAGTTCGCTATCGGATTCGGGACGTGCACTATCGGTTCACATATTTGACCTGTCGATGAATGTCGCAGGCGGTGATCGCCACGCGTATGCATCCGCGTTGGTACTGATTGCATTGTTGTTGGTCATCAACGCGAGCGCAAGCTGGACTGCAAACCGTTGGCTGAGGAAAAGGATCGTGGTGACATGAGTTTAGAAAATAGAGACCCGCAAAAACGAAATGGCTGCGACCGAGCGTCTTGTCCGGACAGCAATGAGTTCACGATTGGCCCACTTGATACAGGGCCGCCCTGTTGCATCCCCGAACCGTTGATCGAAGTTAGCGACCTTGCGGTTCACTACGGCAGCGCTCGCGTCCTAGGCGGAATCTCGCTGACGATCAACCGAGGCTGTGTGACCGCGTTGATCGGTCCGTCGGGCTGTGGAAAGACAAGTTTCCTGAGCAGTTTGAACCGCATGACGGACATGATTCCCGGATGCCGGGTCGAGGGGAAGATTTCGATTGGCTCGCTGGATGTTCAGGCGACGAAGGATGTGATCTCGCTCCGTCGCCGTGTCGGAATGATTTTCCAAAAGCCCAACCCGTTTCCTCTTTCGATTCGCAAGAATATCGAAATGCCTTTGAAGGAACACGGAATACGGCAGCGAAGTGAACGAGCGGACATCATCGAGAGCGTTCTCGAAGACGTCGGCTTGTGGACCGAGGTGAAGGATCGATTGGACTCGTCCGCATTGTCGCTC